>NZ_QQPQ01000003.1 GCF_003346715.1 Oceanispirochaeta sp. M1 | reverse complement strand
TTGCGTTCAGCTTCCTTCAGATTCCACCTCACAATGGACACCCTTGCTGTTCAGCTAGCAGTTCCCCCTATCGGGTCTGCAGGAGACTTTCACTCCCAAGTGGATGCACCCTGCTGGGCGCACTAAAAAAAAGGCTAATTCGTTTTTACAACAAATTAGCCTTCTCAAGTTTGTGCCGGTGACCGGACTTGAACCGGTACGGGCTTGCGCCCACGAGATTTTAAGTCTCGGGTGTCTACCAATTCCACCACACCGGCGACACAAAAGCTATATTACATGTCTGGTTGCCCTTGGTCAATCCGTTTTTGTATAGAATTCTCCGTACTGTTTCATATATGTAAAATATGATCCAATTTTCAAAACAACAAGGACTTATTATTGCTCTTGACTTGACAGTATTTTCGTGGATGCCTATATTTTAACTATACAAATAGAGCTTTACCTTTTAAGGAGTAAATAGTGACTAGTTATAAAGATCTTGGATTATCTAATACAAAAGAAATGTTTAAAAAAGCTGTAGATGGCGGATACGCGATTCCCGCATACAACTTCAACAACATGGAGCAGATGCAGGCCATCATTCAGGCTTGTGTTGAAACAAAATCACCCGTAATTCTACAGGTATCTTCCGGTGCCCGTAAATATGCCAATGCAACTCTTCTGAGAAACATGGCAAGAGGTGCTGTAGAATATGCAAAAGAACTCGGCTGTGAGATTCCTATTGCACTGCACCTGGACCATGGTGATACATTCGAACTTTGTAAAGACTGTATCGACAATGGATTCTCTTCTGTAATGATTGACGCTTCACATCACTCTTTCGAAGAGAATGTTGCTCTTACTAAAAAAGTAGTAGAGTATGCTCATAAATTTGATGTATCTGTTGAGGCAGAACTTGGAGTTCTTGCAGGTGTTGAAGATGATGTAGTAGCTGAAAAATCTACATACACTAGACCCGAAGAAGTAGAAGAATTCGTAAAGAAAACCAATGTAGATTCACTGGCTATCTCTATCGGAACTTCTCACGGAGCTAATAAGTTCACTCCTGCTCAGTGTACAAAAAATGCTGACGGCGTTCTTATTCCACCTCCCCTCCGTTTCGATATACTTGAAGAAATCGAAAAAAGAATACCCGGATTCCCCATCGTTCTTCACGGATCATCTTCTGTTCCCGCAGCTGAGATTGCTATAATCAATGCCAATGGCGGAAAAATGAAAGATTCTGTAGGTATACCCGAAGAGCAGCTGAGAAGAGCAGCAAAATCTGCTGTATGTAAAATCAACATTGACTCAGATGGCCGTATTGTTATGACTGCTGCTGTCAGAAAAGTTTTTGCAGACAAGCCCGAAGAGTTTGACCCAAGAAAATATCTTGGTCCTGCAAGAGATGCTTTGAAAGAAATGTACAAGGCTAAAAATGAAACTGTACTGGGATCTGCCGGTAAGGCATAATTCAGACTTTTTATAGTTTATGGAATCCCTGCTTCGGCAGGGATTTTTTTTACTCACAGACTAATTGGATGATTCAATGGAAAGCAATATACAGAAAAACATGACGGATAGCCATTTTCATATTATGGAGATGAAGCGAAAGGATATAGACCTTCAGGCTGTGTTCAAACTTCTTAATGACAATGAAGCTGGTACCCTTCTTGATGCCGGGGTCGTACTGGAGAATTTTGAAGAACGTCTATCATGGAAAGAATCCTATGGTGATTTGTATTTTGCCGCTGGTATCCATCCTAATATCCCTTCTTCTGAATGGCCTGAAAAATATGCAGAAACACTGGAAAAGCAGATTGCTCATCCCCTGGTCAAGGCGGTGGGAGAGACGGGGCTTGATTTTTTTAGAGAGTACTCCAGCCCCGAAGATCAATACACTCTGCTTGAACTCCATTATGAGCTGGCACAGAAGGCAGATAAACCTCTAATTTTTCATATAAGAAATGCTGAGTCTGAGATGGAAAAGTGGATTAAAACAAAGGAATTCAAATCGGGAGCCGTACTCCACTGTTTTCCCGGAGGATTGTCACTGGCGCACACAGCACTTGAAAAGGGTCACTACATATCATTTGCCGGCAATGTGACCTTCAAGAACGCTCAGGAGATCAGAGACGCCCTAAAAGTAGTTCCTCTGGACCGAATACTCCTTGAAACTGATGCACCCTACCTTTCACCTCATCCCAAACGGGGACGGGATAATCATCCGGGAATGATCGGCTACAGCTATGAATGTGTGGCTGAAGAGAAAGGGATCAGCCTTGAACAGCTGATAGATCAGGTGGGAAAAAATATTATAAATTTCCTGAAGCTATAATCACAGCACTTAATGATATTTTTTCTGACTTGTTCTCTTATCCCTGATCTCTATCATAACCCCCGGCATAATGAGAACATAAATAAAGACTCCTGAAATTGAACCAAAAAAAAACTGCCCTTTTCAGGACAGCCTATATTTATTCAAAAGACGTATTGATCACCAAGCATCAAGGATGTCATCTTCATCTCTGCTCTCTTCAGCGAAGAGGTCTGAAACGGCTCTGATATCATCCAGATATATATAGTAACTACCATAGGTTTCATCCAGATCACAGAGAATGTTGAATCCCTGAATGGTGATACCCATTCTGTTGTTGTAGTGATAATCTCTCTGTACTATGGAAGGAGGTACAGATACTGTTACTTTCTTCCAACCTACAAAGTTGAGTTTACCCATGTTGATAAAAGCTGTATTTCCGAAATGGTCGGATATTTCCAGCTGAAGTACATGATTGGTGTTTCTACCGGCAACCCATACAGAGATAGTCTTTGTAATTCCTTCAATAGGAAGGGGTCTTATAGGTCTGAGAGAAAAAGTACTCATCCCTCTTCTATAAAAGGAAACCTTTGCACCCAATACATTAATATCGGGTTCATCAATACCTGCTTCTTCTTCACCTTCGACAGGCTCTTTATCAATGGGAGAACCTTCAAAACGTCTGATCTGAATCAGACCTTCATCAGAAGCCATAACTCCATACCAGAGTCCGGCATCTTCCATTTTAGATACGGAAATTTCTTTCAGCTTCTGCTGAGCAGAGCTTATACCGATCTGTTCAGGATTAGGATCGCCGGCATCCTGTGCAAAAATCATTCCACTTAAGGCAATAGTCAAAATCAGGCTCAATAAAATAGTTTTCTTCATTGATTATTCTCCTCCCTCTTCACCCCAGATTTCTGAAATCCTTTCTGGAGAAGTCAGGCCGGAGCCGTCATAGAAAGATTCATGCTTATCTGTGATAATTTTAAGATTGTCCAGATAAACATAAAAGTTATCTACTTTTTCAGAAGGATGTGTATAGATTATAAATTTAGTCAGTCTTAAACCTTTATGTTCAGGTTTGTAAACAACAGACTGCCTAATGTAACTGGGAATATCCAGATACATATTTTTCCAACCGACAAACTTAATGCTTCCGGGGACTCTTTTATTATCAGACTGGATCAGATCAAGTCTGAAAGAGAGACCTTCATAGTCCATAAAGTGTGCTTCAATACTATATTTGAAATTTGAACCCCAAACCCATAGATCAACCATTTTTACACGTCCGGGAAGGTCCAGTGGTTTTGCAACCCAGTCTTCACCTTCACCAACACCGGGTACAATCTCTACCTGATTATAGCCCATACGGTCATAACGTGTATGAATACCGAGAACCTGAAGTTCTTCTGGATTCTCAGGTGAGGGACCAAAAAGATCGTCCGGCCATGTATTAGGGACGTAGGTCATTCGGGGAAATCCCTCTGTGGAGAACTTACTACCACGCACCTGCCAATTTACAGCAGATCCATCGGCAAATGTAGAATCACCAGGACCATCAAAACTTTCGACAACAACAGCTTCCAGCTTTAGAGTTCTCTCGTCAGCAAACAGGAACCCTGTGCTGAGAGTTAGCACCAACAAGCCTGAAATCAACAGGCAGCCACGTCTCATTATATACTCCTTATTAATTTTCAAACAAACAATTTATTTTTATACAAGATGAATTATATTTCTCAGGCGATTTCATGTCAAACCATTTTTTGGTTTTATTCCCACGAAGGATGACTCATTCTCTCCATAAAAAAATATTTACTTCTTAATAAATTTATTTTCAACTTTAATTATATCACCCGGAGAATCTTCTTTCAGAGACTTTACCGCCTCCGATATAAGGCCAAGATAATCCTCAGTAATAAACCCATAGATGCTTTCAGGAAGAACTGGGTTCTCCGGAATATTCAGTATAAGTGGTAATTCTTCATATTCGGGAAATACACGCATAAATTCCTTATAAACTGGAGCACAGTAGGCAAAAACAATATATTTCGATGATTCAAAATCATATTTTTTAAAAAAATCTTCAAGCCGTTTTTCACTGTTTGCACTGTTTATATCCAGATTAAGCCAGTTCTCCTGCAGTATATGCCTGTTTTCATCATTCCATGAGTTTTCAAGTACAAGCCTCTCTTCTTCTGCATAAAGAGGTTTTCCCCAGAATACAGTAAGAGGAATTCTCCCCTCCTCCATCCAGAGAATCTCGAGTTCCTCCCCCACAGATCTTAGAGCTTCCATATCAGAACTCACAATCTGAATTAGTGATGGATATAGAATTTCCTGACTTCCGCCGATCAGAACTACAGGAAAGTCCTTGGGGATTTCCAGTGAGTGATAGCTTAAATAAAATGTTATTAATGCATCATATTTACCGCTCCCAAGAGCTTCCTTTATCTGAAGTGATAAATCTTCGGACTCTTCAGGATTAATAAAATCACAGCGATATCCACCTTTTATAAGGGTAAAAGACTTTCGAATCATATAAAAATTATGCGCAGAAGAGGCAAAATGATCAAAATAGGGGTCATTAATGAAAAGGACCTTCTTTCCGGAACAGGAGATTAGGAGCACTGTTATATACAAGTAAAGCAGATAAAGAAATATGTGCTTCCTGATCTTCTTCATTCAGAACTCAGGACAGATCGCCTCTGGATTCCAGAAAATAAAGAACCGTTGATACTCCGCCAAAGACAAAGAAGGCCAGGTAAAATAACATGGTTTTATTCAGGAGATCCAGAACAGGAATGAAATTCAGTATCAAGGGCGCAGTAAAATACAACACTGTATAAATGGTTTTCATCATATTACTATATGCGTGAAGGGAACGTTCCAGCAAAGTTGTCATCATTAAGACTGTAAATACTCGCAGCATAGGCAGCAATAAAGCAGCAAATGGAGTAGCCGCGTTCCTGAGAATAAGAGCCTCACTGAGAGCGATCATAAAATAGAAACCGCAAAACCAGGCCGTAAGTTCTCTTAAAGGTATTCCGCTATATGATTTTTTTCTGAATATAAGGAAAAGAAGGATCAGAATCGGGTATAGGAGAATGCCCTCTTTATTAAAGAATACATAAACATATATCCCAATAGGATTCCAATTAAGAGGAAAATAGACATCCAGTGCCCATTCCAGCAGAATTACCGGTATTGCGGCGATAAAACCGTAAAAAAACGGAAGAATTCTGTCTGCCATGCGGACATTGTCCTGATCAAAAAGGTACTGAATACCCCAGTAAGTAAAAGGCATAACTGCCAGTAAAAAAACTATCATATTAAGGTTATTATTATCATGTTCCGGAGGATTACACAAGAATGATTTAAAGACTTATTAAACGACAGCTGTTTACGCTCTGGACACAATCGCATTATTCCTTTATATTCCCTCAGGTTAGTGGAAGTTCCGCCCTTTGACTCTTCTCAGGTGATTGTGTTATATTTTCACTTAATTTAGTAAGGAAGAGTATTATTCAAAGGAATAATTCCAAGGAGAAATGTTGGCTGTTAAAGATTTAAGGATTAATGATCAGATCCGGGTACGAGAAGTAAGACTCATCGATGATGAGGGAAACCAGAAGGGCATTGTGGCAACTAAAGAAGCTCTGGAAATGGCTAAAGACGCCGGTATCGACCTGGTGGAAGTAGCTCCTCAGTCTAAACCCCCCGTATGTAAAATTCTGGATTACGGTAAATACAAGTTTGATCTTGAAAAGAAAAACCGTGAGCAAAAGAAAAAACAAACACTGGTTAAACTCAAAGAAGTCCGAATGCAGCCCAAGATCGAAAAACACGATCTTGCCTTCAAAACTAAACATGTTCAGGAGTTCCTGGACGCCGGAAATAAATGTAAAGTAACCATCCGATTCAGAGGCCGTGAAATGGCACATACTGAACTTGGTAGAGTTGTTTTAGATAAATTGCTTGAACTGCTTGAAGAAGGTTCATATTTTATAGACAGCCCTCCCCGTCAGGAAGGTCGGTTCATGTCTATGATGTTGAGCTCTAAAGCAAAAAAATAATAGAGGGATTCATATGCCTAAGATGAAGACACGTAGAAGTGCTGCTAAAAGGTTCAAGATGACCGGCACAGGGAAAGCCAAGTATAAAAAACAGGCTACCCGCCACATCTTAACCAAGAAATCAGCCAAGAGAAAAAGAAAACTCAGACATCCTGATGTAATCAGTTCTGCTGAGATTCCCAGACTTAAAATATTATTACCTTACGGTTAATAAGAAAGGAACCAGAGAATGCCTAGAGCAGTAGATGGAACGAAAAGAAAGGATCACCGTAAAAAGATCCTGAAACAAGCCAAAGGTTATTGGGGACGCCGCAGTAAACTGCACCGTGTTGCCAAAGATGCTGTAACTAAAGCTGGACAGTATGCATACAGAGACAGAAAAGTAAAAAAGAGAGACTTTCGTCAACTCTGGATTGCCAGAATCTCTGCAGCCTGTAGAGCCGAAGGAATCAGTTATTCCAGATTTATCAATGGTCTGAACATTGCCGGAATCGAGATCAATAGAAAATCTCTTTCCAATATGGCGATCGAAGATCCCAAAGCATTTTCTGCAATTGTAGAAAAAGCAAAAACTTCTTTAGGAGCGTTATAGTCAATGATAACTTTCGATCAGGTTCAGTTACTGGAAACAAAAGTCAGCGATGCAGTTCAATTGATAAAAAAGCTGAAAAATGAAAATGGTGAGCTGAAAGAAGAAATTTCTCTTCTTGAAGAACAGATATCTGAGCTGGAAAGCCAGAAATCTACACTAAACAGTGAACAGGATAAGATTGAAAAGGGATTTATTGATGCTCTCAGTCAGCTTGACGAGCTGAATGACGAAAGCGGAATAACAGTAGAAACAGAAGTGAACGCAGCTTCTGAAACGATTTCAGACAGTGAAGATACTGAAATTGCACAGCCCGAAGTGGACTTGGAAGATGATTCTGAGCAGGAAGAACCTGTTACAGAAGAAACGGAAGAAGAAACCATCGAAATTTCCATCTCTGATGAAACAGTAGAAGAAGAGACAGCAAAGGTTGAAGAACCTGTTGCTGAATCAGACAATGCTGAAGATGACGCGGCTGATGATGATGAATCAGGCAATCAATCGGAACAGCTGGAAATTGAATCAGAAAATTCTCAGGATGAAGCCCCTGTCGAGGAAGTAACTCCGGCAGTGGTTGAGTCTTCTTTTGAGGATGTCAGCGAAACAGAAGAAGATACTATTGAAGAATCCGCTTCTTCAGAAAAAAAAGAAGAAAAAAACTCGGGATATCCACAGAACCTGGAAATATTCTGACAATGAAAGATGACCTGCTTCAAGTAAATGTTCTGGGTGTCAATCTGACTTTAAAAACAAAGGAAGATTCCACTCAGCTGAAGCAGGTCATCTGGTTTTTAAATAAAAAAATTGAAGAAACCAGGGAAAAGCATAAGTCAGTTGATCAACTGAAGCTTTCCATCCTTTCAAGTATCTACATAGTAGATGAATTGATCAGTCTCAAGAATTCAAAACAAAACCCAGACGGCACCCTACCTACCTCGGATATTGTTATAACCGAAGAAGTGGATCGTGCTTTTCAGAGAGTGATGGATGTTCTTGAGACAACAGTAAATGAGTAAGTGACCTGCGGTGTGCGTGTTTATAGGGATATTTCTCTTGCGACAAGTCATATCCATGGGGCTCCTAAATGCTTTGGACTGAATTGTTATCCCTTGCGGAGAAACAGGATGTCCTGGAACGGAACCCCACTTGAACAATAGAGTTCAAGAGGATGAGTTCCCAAAACGGCATCGCGGGTTTATTATATTTTAGATTGAATTGCTTTCCTATAAATACAAGTAGAATTTGGACAGTGTTGTATGGCTATCGTAACAAATCAGACTATAAAAGAACTCTTCAACAGATTCCGCAGTATTGAAGTTACCTTCAATAAGGAAGTGAGCAAGGCTACGGGGCTTCAGCCCAGGAAGATTTTTCTCAAATTCAAAGAGTCAGCCCGGCCCTGTATACTCTATGCAAGCAGCATGGAGGCCGCCAGAGTAATAGTATCTCTGCCTACAGCCATTCTACAGAACCTGAAAGAAAACGAAAGTAATGTGGCCCTTAAACTGTCATTCATCAAGGATGAACAGCCCAAACCCATTGAACTGAATTTCTTTATACAAGGGAGATTATCCAGTTTTACAAGATATTCAGATGATCAGCCGGATGTTTATTTCTGCTCAATCAACTTCTCAACACAACCACCGGATGATCTTATCGAAACCCTCGGTTTCCTCCTGGAAGCCAATGTAAATGCTACCAAAAGAAAAGAAGAAAGAGCTCTTGTCACAACTGAAAGCATGAAACGCCTGGATCTTGGATCAAAAAACTGTGTCGTTATAGTTGATAACATTCCACGTAAGGGAATACTCAGGGATCTCTCCTTTTCAGGATCAAAGGTCATTATTCAGGGAAATGCAAAATTTCTTGTGAATAAAGTTGCAGTTCTCAGAATACTGAACAACAGAGGTGAATCCATCACCATATCAGGAACTATACTTCGTTTCGAAGAAGTCCAGGGAAGACGGGATCTGGCTGCATTAGCACTTCATTTCACCCTTGAAGCCCTCCCCCTCAGCTATAAAGTTATGATAAATAACTTTATACTGCATCGTTAACCCCCTATACAACCCTATTTATTAAATCAGAGGAAAATTATGAATTCAGAAAAATTAAAACAGATTATATATATTTCCATTCCCGAAAGCATGCAGCACAACCTTGGATCTCTTGAACTTGATCCATCAATCCTCTTACCCGTAGAAGTTCCAGAAGGACAGAAACCTGAAGAGTGGCAGCCTGAAAATCTCAGCTGGGAAATGATAGTTTCCGGAATGCTGAAAGTTCTGGCTTATGATGAGGATAATAAAAACCGTGAATATTTCAGGGAATTCACCATGGCGGCACGTCCTGAAATAGCAGCAGAACTTACTCAGTCAGCTGTGATAAAGGCTCAGAGCGGTGACTTCGAACTTGCAGAAGAAATTTTCCTTGCCCTTATCGGTCTGGATGAAACAGATCTCAGAACCCGCCTGAATCTTGTACTTCTCTATGAGAATAAACTGAACAACAGGAGCGGAGCCTCTCATGAAGATAGGGAGTCACTGCATAATCAGATAGAAGAAAATTATCAGGATCTACTCCCTCAGGGTGAAGATCTTCCGGATATATATTTTAATGCTGCCTGGTTCTACTATAGCAATCAGGACTTTAAAAGAGCATATGAGCTGAGTGAGAATTACCTGAGCATGGGCGAAGATGAAGTAAAGCGCAGTGAATCCGAAAAGCTGCTTAGAGAATGTTCTGAGCTTAAGGATACAAATGAACTCTACAGAGAAGCCTACAGGCTTGTAAATGATGATAAGAATGAAGAGGGTCTTGATCTGATATCGAATTTCCTCATTGACAACCCCGAAGTATGGAACGGCTGGTTCCTTCAGGGCTGGGCGTACAGAAAACTATCCCGTTTTGAGGATGCTCTGGGTTCTTTTAAAAAAGCTGCAGAGATCAAAGGTGATCATGTTGATATCCTGAATGAACTTGCTATCTGTTTTCTGGAATTAGGTCAGTACGATGAGAGCCGGAAGGCCCTGGAGGAAGCTCTGGGAATGGACCCTGAAAACCTTAAAATAATATCAAATATGGGAATTTTATGCCTGAAAGAAGAAAAAAAAGAAGAGGCTGCCGCCTTTTTCAGGACTGTACTCCTTCTTGAGCCTGAAGATAAAGTGGCTGCAGAGTACCTGGATTACATAGAAAAAACTTAAAATTTTCACTTTTCCTGTAAAGTAGCCCCTAAAAACACCGAATAATCGGTATATTTTCAAAAAACTTTATTTTTTTTTCAAGTTTTTTCCAACCTCATGACGATATGAATTTTAGAGAGGATATAAGATCTTCTTTGGGCAAGGATGCCCTATTTCATTATTCATGGAGGAATATATGATTATTAATCACAACATCAGTGCGATGACTTCACAGAGGAACCTGAATATTGCTAACAACAATACAGCTTCCAACATGGGAAAACTTTCATCCGGTATGCGTATCAACAAGGCAGGAGATGATGCTTCTGGTCTGGCTGTTTCTGAGAAAATGAGATCTCAGATCCGCGGTTTGAATCAGGCATCAAGAAATGCTTCTGATGGTATCTCTTTCATCCAGACTTCTGAAGGTTACCTTCAGGAAAGTACAGATGTAATCCAGAGAATCAGAGAACTGGCCATACAGGCTTCCAATGGTATCTACTCTTCTGAAGACAGAATGCAGATTCAGGTGGAAGTTTCTCAGCTGGTAGATGAACTGGACAGAGTTGCGTCACATGCACAGTTTAACGGAATGAATATGTTGACAGGACGTTTTGCAGCAGACAGCGGTAACAATACTGTTACATCATCCATGTGGTTCCACATCGGTGCCAATATGGACCAGAGAGAGCAGGTATTTATCGGAACAATGACTGCAGAAGCTCTTGGACTACGTCAGGTTGGCAGTGGAGAGATTATCTCTATATCCACTTCCGAGCAGTCAAACAGAAACATCGGTGTACTTGATGGTGCGCTTAAAACTCTTAACAAGCAGAGAGCAGACCTTGGTGCTTATCAGAACAGACTTGAAATGGCGATTAAGGGTATAGATGTGGGTGCAGAAAACCTGCAGGCGTCTGAATCCAGAATCAGAGACCTGGACATGGCTAAAGAAACTGTTGACTTCACCAAGAACCAGATCCTCACTCAGGCCAGTAATGCTATGCTTGCACAGGCAAACCAGCGATCACAGGCCGTCTTGCAGCTTCTCCAATAGTGTAATATAATATTGGTAGAGTTCTGTCCGGATTTTTATCCAGGCGGTACTCTGCTGGTAATATTTCAAGCAATTGTTTGAAATTAATGTATGAGCGATGGTTTTGGTCTTCTTAGGATCGGGTCATCGCTTCTATTGGATAAGAGTTCTTTGAAATAACCCTCCTGTGTATCCACAGGCCAGGGAGATTATCCGATTCCCCTACTTCGGTCGGGGTAATCGTGTAGATCTCCCTGTTCAGCTGTCAAAGGTTAAGCGGCGCGATGAAGCTTTATCCGGAGTCAGGTGCATACAGGTTTGCGGCAAGGATGCCAACAAACATCTCAAGGAGGGTATATGATAATTAATCATAACATGAGCGCCATCAATTCTAATAGGCAGCTCGGAGTTTCCCAGTCTGAAACAGCTAATAACATGGCTAAACTTTCATCAGGACTGAGAATTAACAAGGCAGCTGACGATGCGTCAGGACTGGCGGTATCTGAAAAAATGCGAAGTCAGATCAGAGGTCTGAACCAGGCAGAAAGGAATATCCAGAACGGTGTTTCTTTTATTCAGACTACTGAAGGGTACCTGCAGGAGACTCAGGATATACTGCACCGTGTCAGAGAATTGTCCGTACAGGCTTCCAATGGTATTTACTCATCGGAAGACAGAATGCAGATTCAGGTCGAAGTCAGCCAGCTGGTTGATGAAATGAACAGAATTGCTTCACACGCACAGTTTAACGGCATGAACCTTCTGACTGGAAGATTCGCAGAAGCATCAGCAACAGGCGATGTAATGCAGCTTCAGGTTGGAGCCAATATGGATCAGAAAGAAACCATCTTTATTGGTACAATGACTGCCGAGGCCCTGGGTCTTGCAAATGAACAAGGTGGTGGCGGAATTGTTACCCTTTCTTCTGTGGAAGAAGCAAACCGTACTATCGGTATCGTGGATGAAGCTTTAAAATCTGTTAACAAGCAGAGAGCCGATCTTGGTGCTTACCAAAACCGATTTGAAATGGCGGCAAAAGGTATTGCCATTGCAGCGGAAAACATGCAGGCAGCTGAATCAAGAATTCGTGACGTAAACATGGCTAGTGAAGTTGTGGATTACACTAAGAATCAGATACTGAATCAGGCCGGTTCTTCCATGCTTGCACAGGCTAATGTACGGACACAGTCAGTACTGCAGCTCCTGGGCTAAGACTGGGTAATCGCTAATACGAAAAGAGATTTCTGGACGTTATCTTTTTTTTGTACAGTAGTCGAGGGGGAGTTCGCGCCCTTCCCCTCCTCTATTTTTTTTACAGGGAGGTCTTAATGAACATAGGTAAAATAGCCAGTTCTGGGCCGGTACAGATCAACACCATGCAAAAAGCTGCTGCAGCGCGACAACAGGTAGAACAGCAGAAACACAAATTAAAACTTACCGCACCAGATTTAGATGAAACGAAGTCCATACTGAATGAAATTACCAATAATACACGCTTCAGCTATTCAATTAATGAGAAGATTGATTCATTTGTAGTCAAAATCATTGATAAGAATACCGATAGAGTAGTAAAGGAAATTCCATCAAGGGAATTACAAACACTACATGAAAACTTGCGTGAAGCCATCGGTATATTTATTGATCAGATGGTATAAAAATGATAAGGGGATGCTATGGCTGACATAAGCATTCCCGGTCTTAACAGTAAATACAATACACAGGAACTCGTTAAGGGACTAGTGGAAGTCGAAAAGGTCAAGCTCACAACAATGGAAAATTCCATTACAGAGCTTGAGGACCAGAAGAAGATCTGGCAGTCTTTTAATAGAAAAATCAGCAGCCTCAGAACCTCATCACGAAAGTTGTTCGGATTTGAAAATCCATTCAGCAATAAGCTTGTGGAGTCTTCGAATGAAAGGATTCTCACTGCTACGGCTACAAGAGAAGCCACTGAGCAGGAATTAAGTTTCACAGTAATACAGACGGCAAAAGCCGATAAATTCATCTCACCCTCAATGCCTGAAAATCAGCGGGTTCCAGCAGGAAACTACAGTTTTGAAGTTGGCGGTAAGGAAATCAGCCTACGCTATCGAGGTGGAAAGCTGAGTGATTTTGCTAAACGTCTTGAATCCAAGGGCGATGGTCTGCTGAAACTGACAGTAGTAAAAGATACATCAGACACACAGGTCATTCTCTTCGAATCGACAAAAACCGGTATGAACAACCGGATGATCTTCAAAGATGACGCTCTTAATTGGGCTCTGGATATGAATATACTTCAACCCTCGGCCACGGGCAGCACAGAAATCAGTCTGGACCCCGAAGGTATCACCGTAAAAAAGGAAGCCTTACTGCCTCCCCTGTCAAAAACACAGATAAACCTGCCCTCTTCATTGATTGTTGAAGACGGTATGTTCCTTGAATACACGGTCACAGTTAATGAACTTGATCCAAACAGTCTCAAACCCCAGGCCCCTCCTGTTCCTGTACTTCCCGATACAATTTCTGCAGTATTTGAAGGTATTGAAGTAAAAAGCTTCAGCAGCCGTGCGGAGACTCCCGACTGGATTCCACCGGAGGCTCCGGAAATAGTCGATGATAATACAGCAGGATATTTCACAACAGCAGTCGGAGAGGAATCACTTCCGCCGCTGCCTGAGGGTTCTGTTACCATAGAAGTTAAGATTCCTCTAACCGGCAGCCATGCTCAGATATCCGGATTAACCCTGGAAAACAGGAACAACCTGAAAGAAGTCACAATCAGTAATATGAAGGTGACAGACCCCAGAACCTCTGACGGCTTTGTGGCGGTCAATCCTCTCAGTACAGCGGGAAATGCTCTTCTGGATTTCAATGGTATCCAGGTTGAGCGGGAAACCAATAATATTGATGACCTTATTCCATCTGTCACACTGAACCTTAACAAATCTGATAAGGATGAGGTAATTGATATTTCCATAAAGCCTGATATCGAGTCGGCAAAAGATGAAATTATCAAGTTTGTATACAACTACAACCAGGCAATGACACAAATCCTAATACTGTCGTCGGATAATTCCGATATAATAAATGAAATAGAATATTTTTCTGATGATGAGCGGGAAAATGCATTTGAGGAACTGGGAACTTACAGGGGTGATATAACCCTGATGCAGCTGAAAAGCAGGCTGCAGAGAATAACCAGTTCCCCTTATGAGACTTCACTTGAGAGAGAACTTTCCATGCTCAGCCAGATAGGGGTATCTACAAATTCCGGTGTAGCCGGTGGTTCTGTAAATACCAGTAAGCTTCGCGGATACCTGGAAATTAATGAAGATGTTCTGGATCAGGCTCTTCAGACCAAGAGTTCAAACATAAAGGAACTTTTTGGTAAGGATACAGACGGAGATCTTGTTGTTGACAGCGGTGTGGGTTATGAACTGGATGCCTTTCTTAATCCTTATATACGTACAGGCGGCATTTTTTCCAATAAGATCAGCCTTCTGGACAGCAAGATAGATGATACAAATGATGATATTGAAGATTACAAGGAATACCTTGCCGATTATGAACAGACCCTGAAAGTGAAATACGGGTCAATGGAAGGTATGCTGAATCAACTGGAATCCAGTTCAAGTTCACTGGATACATTTAATCAGCAGAACAGCAGATAAAAGGAGAAATTTTGAAAATCTTTATAAATCAGGATGAAATTGAATTCACCCTGGAAAAAGAAAATATACTCGGAGAAGTCTACGACTCCATTGAAAAATGGCTTTTAGATCAGAGCTTTTCCGTAACTGAACTATTCCTTGATGACAAGGAACTTTTTCTGACAGAGCGTGAAAAATGGGGAAATATTCCCTTTCAGGATAAAGAGAGCTTCCGTTTTGTAGCCCTGACACTGAAGGAGCTGAAAGGTCAGAACCTCAGCACATTACTGAACTACTGCCGAATGCTTCAGGTCTCACTCAAAGAGGGAAATCTTGAATTGCTGAACGAGCTTTTGGGTGAATACAGCTATATAGAGGACAGCTATTCTGTCCTTCTTGAAGATTTTTCCAATTCTATCAAAGACCATATGGCACAACTTCTTAAGAATAATGGTTTTATCCCCGATGGTGAAAGAAGCGAAGAGAATGTCAAAACAATTCTTGAAGCCTTTATGATGCTTGAAGTCGTTATTCAGGGTCGTCTTGATGAAATAAGGCAGCCTCAGCGCTCCGGAACAGAGTGTTTTGAAGCCATTGTGGCTCTTATGCCGCAGATGGAAAACGTGTCTCTTATGCTTCAGACAGGCAAGGATAAGGATGCTATGGATGTAATAATCCGTTTTACAGAACTGTTTCAAAAACTGCTCAGGATATTTACATACCTTCCTGCAGAAACACAGGAAAATCATCATCAGGATCTGAAAGAATATATAAAGGATATGTCGGGAATCCTTAAGGAACTGACAGAAGCATTTACTTCCAAAGATTCTGTTCTCATGGGAGATCTCATGGAATATGAGATTCTTCCAAGAATGAAAACATTTCCCAGATATTTCGAATCTATAAGCGGCCATGGGGACTAAATTATGTTCATAGTGCTATTACAGACAACATCCAGATTTAAAGGACAGCTCTTCAAACCTTCCGATCCCAGACAGAATTGGATTTTTTTGGGAGTTATGCTGGCGAGTTTTCTATTTCTGATTGTTGCCAATAAAGTCAGCAATCGGGATAGTGAAAAAAACAAGCGCTACAGCAAACGGGCTTTCAGACGTGAGGGTCAACGGATCGGGCTTACTAAAAAACAGGTAGCTCTGCTGGAAAGCTTCATAAAAGTCTACCATGTAACCAAACCCTTTGCCCTTTTAAGTAATACAAGAACTCTGAATAATACACTCGGCCAGGCATTGCGTGACATAAGCCATATGGAAGCCCCTCCTGCAGTCATTGAAGAGAGAAAGCTGAATATCTACCGCATCAAACAGCGGATAGAGCGGGTTTTTGCGGAAACTAACCAGATTTCAGACACAAGAAAACTGAAACTCAGCCAGGATGTCACTTTTAAAATGGATAATGGAAACCGTTATGCTTCTGTTGTCACCGCTAATCTCAAAGAATTCTACTGTGCCCGTGTTCCTGTCGGTAAAAAAGGCAGCCAGATAAAATGGCCCAAAGGAACCAAACTTACCATAATGATATGGGGAGCAGATGGTGAGGAATATACATTTACATCCAAGGTTCTCGGATACAATTCAGTTAAGGGAATTACAAGTGTATTTCTTCAGCATTCAAACAAGATAAGCCGGGCCTATCAGAGAAAATTCAGAAGAAAAAATATCAAACGTCCCTGCTATTTCTTTCCCATCAAGATACAGATTACCGGTATAGGCAAGAGAGAGAAAAAAGAAGCTGTTGTTATGAAAAACAAGGGTAGGATGGGTACACTTATTGACCTTTCCGCAGGTGGATGTTCACTGCAGACGACCAGCCCTCTCAACAAGGGAGAATTGATAAAACTCAATTTTGAACCTATGAAGGGCAGTCCTGTCATTACATATGGAAAAATTGTAGACTGCCGGTCAAACGGCCGTATCTATACTTCCATGCATGTCATGTTTACAAGGGCATCCAGCAAGAATCTAAATCGAATAAATGAGTATGTATACGATTTCGAATAATGGTTAGAATAAGAATATGATTTGATTTAAAAAATGATTACAATTGACTTACAGGTGGACTGATTAATAATGAAATTTTTGGGAATGGATGAAATCAATAAAAAAGACACACTCATATACTACAGAAATGAGTATACAGGTCTGGCAAGCTTTGCTCTGATCGGAGACCGGCGCAGCTCTGTGAGATTTTCATCTACAGTTGAGATTAAACCCACCGGAGAGCGTGATATTATAGTTGAACTTCTCGATAAGATTGACTACCCTGTCATACCCATAATTAAATCTTTAAAAGATGAAATTATGAATATAGAAAAGGAAGGCTTTCCCGTTTGACCGAATTACTCAGCAGCAGTTTTGAAGAGACCCTTGAACTTGGATTTAAAATAGGTAAAGTACTTAAACCCGGTGATATTGTAGCTCTTAACGGTGACCTTGGGGCCGGGAAGACTTCAATATCCAAAGGTATTGCCAGAGCACTTGGTATAAAGGATGTGATTACAAGCCCTACCTACACTATTGTATCCGAATATGAGGGTACCATTCCCCTGTATCATATGGATATGTATAGAATAGACGGTATAGAAGAGTTTGAACTCCTGGGTGTGGATGAACTTCTTTTCGGTCAGGGGGTCTCCCTGATAGAATGGAGCGAAAGAATTACTGAATATCTGCCGGATGACTGCAAGACTCTGAATATCAGCATTCTGGAAAACGGTCAGAGAAAGATAAGCCTTGAAGGTATAGAATTATGAATTGTGCATTAGCAGTTGATACGGCATCCTCTTTAATGAGTGTCTGTCTTAAAAAAAACAATGCCTACTTTGAGATGACCATCGATAATGGATTAAAACACTCAGAAACACTGATGAATACAATTCTTCTTGTACTGAAAGAGGCTGATGTCAACCGGAAGGATCTGGAGCTACTGGTCTGCTCAGAAGGTCCCGGTTCATTCACAGGTCTGAGAATAGGAATGTCAACGATCAAAGGTCTGGCATTCGGACTCAGTATACCTTACACTGCAGTTGTAACAACGGATTATCTAGCCTATGGCTTTGATTACTTTGACGGAGTGGTTGTTCCTCTGATGGATGCCAGAAAAAAACGTTACTACTGCGGATTCTACTCAGAAGGTAAAAAACTGGAAGGTCCTTTTGATTTGAGTGAAGATGAAATCCTGAAAAAAACATCTGCCTTTGATAAGGTATTATTTACCGGACCTGACTGCCGAATGGTCTCTACGGAATCCCGGAAGGGTCTGTGCTACGATGGAAATAATAAGAGCGGTAAAAGCAGACAGCTTCTGGAACTCGGTTTGAAACGTTATGATGCAGAGGGTTGCCTTTCTAAAGATTACGGCCCCCTTTATCTTCGCAGAAGTGAAGCGGAAATTGCACTGTACGGAGAGAAAACTTGAAGCGTAAAGATAAATCCGAAGGATTCTATGATTACAGAGATCCCCCGATTCTCGGTGATAATGAAGCGGATTTATTATTTCTTGAAACTGCAGAAGAAGTACATGAACTTGATGATCTTGATGAAGAGGACAGCATCTTCTATCCATGGTCACTTTTTACAAATATAGACCCGGAGGAACGGAATACGGCTCTTCTGGAAGACAAAGAATTCCGTTTTCTTATAGATCACATAAAAAACAGTCCTATTCCTACATGTTTTATAGATCTTGATCTGAAAATAGTATGGATAAACCCTGAGTTTCTCAAGGATCTGATCTTTATAAAATCACCCCTGAACAGACATCTTCCCGAACTGTTCCATACCGATACAGAACTGAATTTAAGTGCTGCTCTAAAACAGAGCCTTGAAAATCCGGATAATGCCTATGCATGGATGGGAAGACTTCTACCCTTCAGCAATGATAATACCAGTTCTTTTTTAAGAGCTATGATACAACCCTGTCTCTGCCGTCATGGAGAGAGACCCAGGGCATATATGGTTCAATGGGACATTATCACCAAGGAATACAAAGAACTGCTCCAGAAGACCTTCCTGAGCCTCCTTGAGGCTTCTAAACTTAAAGACAACGACACAGGCGAGCATATTGAAAGGGTTAATGATTATGCCCTTCTTCTGAGCAGACATCTGAAAGGGAGAGAAGGCTATGAAGAGATCAATGATGAGTTTATTGAGGATATCGGTTTCCTTGCCGCCATGCATGATGTCGGAAAGATAGGTACACCCGATGATATTCTGAATAAGAGCGGTCCTCTTGATGACTGGGAGCGGGAGATAATGAATGAGCACACCAAGAATGGTGCCTATATCCTGAGTACCCACCCCAAATCCATGGCCAAAGATATTGCACTGTCTCATCACGAAAAATGGGATGGGAATGGTTATCCCTATGGAATATTCGGTGAGATGATTCCTTTGTGTGCAAGAATTGTATGTATCGCGGATGTCTATGATGCTCTACGTTCCAAGAGAAGCTATAAGAAGTCATTTACCCATGCAAAGTCTGTTTCAATCATGAAAAAAGGCCGGGAAAAACATTTTGACCCGGCCCTTCTGGACTTATTTCTTGAACTTAATAAAGAATTTGCTGCTATCTATAACAGCAGAAACAAATAAGTGCTAATCTTTTTTCTTAAAAATATCATTCAGTGAAATTGAATCTGGAATATTGCTGACCGCAGCGGCAGCTTTGTTTTCTTCCTGTATGGCTATATATACTTCCTGTCTGAACACTTTGACATCATTAGGTGCGGCAATTCCAATTTTAACCTGATCGCCCTTGATATCCACAACAGATATTGTGATGTTATCTCCGATTATGATGCTTTCATCTTTTTTTCTTGATAATATCAGCATATGCTGTTCCTCTGAGAAGCAATTTCCTCTGCAATATTATGCCTTGTCTCCCAACGGGGATCTGTTGAAATACACTGACGTCCCACTCTTGCATGACGGTTTACAATGACCGGGCCCTGCAAGTTGGCTGTCATATTCTGATTATCATCCAGAAATGTAACAATGCTGAAAACCAGGGCATTCTCTTCACTGCTGTCTTTCAGAGAGAGCGCCTCCAATTCAGACTTCATCACTGCCGGAGTATAATCCGGCCTGAAAATGGAAGGTTTAATCAATACAAAGGCTACCTGATCCACATCAATTGACTGAAGCCAGTAAAATGGCTGCTGAGTTGCATCGAGAAGTGCAAAATCATGTAATGTCTCGAAACCGAACAGACCATTAGGAAATGTAATGATCTGCCTTTCATCTATTTCTACTTCGCCGTAGGCTTTTGTTATTATCTGCATTTTTACCTCAAAAAGTCCATAAGATTAGATTGCAGGATCTTGGAAGCGGACTGATAGGCCGCCTTCTGTGTGTATTCAAGCATCTTGAGATTAGTTATTGCTTCTGTCATGTCTATATCAGTCAGCTTGGAATTTACTGCAATCACATTCATTTTTTCACTGTCCAGTCTGGCAAAACTGTGATCAAGACGCTCATTCCGGGATCCCAGATCGGCCATATTGTTCAGCAGGTTGCCAAGTGACTTGTCCAGTCCGCCCAGAATCCGGCCGCCGACTGCCTCCTGGTCTCCTGTGAGAAGACTGTCTCTGAGGCCTATGACCATATCAAAGAGTGAACCACCGCCGACCATGACATCTTTATGAAGATTCTCGGGAGGTCTACTTCCGCTTTCAGCCAGAAGTCCAATATCCTTGAGCACTTTTGAGTCGGGATCTTCATCAATCCAGATCTGATGGGGAACTGTTGATTCTATTGTGAAACTGTTGGTAACAGGATCAAGTGAAGCCTTAACTGCCAGATCACTGTCATTGATCTTTGAAATGATCCCGTGAATATTATCACCGGTCTTTAAGGCAATCTCTTTGCCGTCAATGCTGATGGTGCTGTCTTCCTTGACCACATAATCCAGTGTATCCCGCTGTGCGAAAATCTGCTGATTCTCAGCCCAGTAGACCTTATTTCCTGCAAAGTTCAGGTCAATTCTTGTTCCTTCACCTATTTCAGTCTGATTGGCTGTGATATTTCCTGCATAACGTACTTCAGAAATTACAGCACCCTCGATTCCCTCTACTCTACTCTTCATGGCTACAAAGGGATCATTTTTCGTGTCGTTGGCACCAAAGAGGGTTCTGCCGTCGGCAGTACGGGTATTTGCCATGGAAACCAGCTCTTTGAGGAGCTCATTTGTCTCGATGGCCATATATCCCAGTTCTTCTTTTGAATAGGTACCGTTGCTTCCCTGTACAGCAAGTTCTCTGAGCCGCTGAACAACCTGTACCGACTGGTTCATGGAAGTTTCCGCCAGAGAGTACTCACCCTGGGCTGTACCAATATTATCAGAATACCTAGTAAGATGAGTAATATGAGAACTCAGCCTGGTTGAGTGGGCTGCAGCAATGGGATCATCCCGGAGATTATTCAATCTTCTGCTGCTGCCGATGCCAGTCTGCATTTCATTCATTTTAAAATCTTTAAGCCTCATCTGATACTGGAGATCAGTGTTCGGCATGTTAGTGCTTACTCGTCTCATCTATTACACTCCCATTCTATTGATAATGGTATCCAGCATATCATTGATATTTGATACAAAACGGGCTGCTGCGTTGTAGCCATGCTGAAACTTGATCATTTCTGCAAACTCCTCATCCATATTCACACCGGAAATGGATGACTGAAAATCCTTAAGATCCTTCATAACAAGCTGCTGTGATTCGTTGGCCTGCTGAGCAGCTTCACCCTTCAGTCCGATTGAAGCCACAACATCGGCAAAGTAATCGTCAAATGTTGTGCTGGGGCCGACCATTACAGACTTGTTTCTGAGTGATGCAATCTCAAGGGCCGCACTTCCGTCTCCGGGAAGCCCCTCTCTACCGTTCAGACCAAAGCCTGAGGCAATAGATGCGGGATCTGCCTGGAGAGCCTCATTTATCCCCATCCAGCCTGCCGGATGAGTCAGAGGAGCAACGGCGAAATCGATATCTCTCAGTCCAAGGACTGCATCAGCCTGATCCCAGTTGTAGGCATTTTCGGCACCGCTTCCGCCTAAAAGACCAGCATATCCTGCCAGGAAAGAACCTGAATCCTCTACATGACGGATTACAAAGTCGGGATTCTCAAGATCATCGGCTGCACTGCCCTTCAGGACCAGTCTTCCTTCTCTGTTGATCAAGGCCTTAACTTCGGCTCCCGCATTATTAATCCGGTCAACAATATCAGCAATACGGTCTGTGGGAAAATATTCTACTGAAATATCTCCGGCTGCACCGTTGAGGGTAATTGTTCCTTCCAGTCCGGTCTGCTGCTCCGAATTAAGGGCGTTATTTCCGGTCATCCTGAAGATATAGGAGGAATCAAATTCTCCATCACCGCTGCGGTCATAATTACCCAGGGCATTATTTACAAATGGATACTCTGTGAAAAAGTCGATTCCCGTGCTTCCGTTGGCAGAAAATGCTTCGGAGTGAACCTCATTGACCATATCTGTAAAGTTTACTGTCATCATGTCCAGTTTCTGGATTTCACCGCGTACATCACCGTCTCGGAGTTCCAGGAGGGCCGCCAGTTTACCGTTTCTGATATCTACATCTCGCCCCGTATCCGCCCATTTAACATCCAGATAGCCTTCATTCAGAGGATTGGGTTGAGTATCCAGGAGATGTACCTGTTTACCCTGAATAAGATGCATTCCCTGTGTATGAATCAGAAACTCATCGGGGTCTCTGTTATCTACAGTTACATTTATAAAACCTGAAAGTTTCTCGACCAGGAGGTCTCTGCTGTCAAGAAGATCATTTGGATTATCCCCTACTGCTTCTGACTTCTCTATCTGAAGATTGAGTCTGGAAATATCAGTGAGGATACTGTTTACCTGACCAACTGATACGGCCACATCATCATTCAGCATGGTTCTGGTCTCTTTCAGTCGTCTGTAACGGCCGTTGATTCCGTCAATAAGGGATTCTCCCCTTTTCAGAACAGCCTGTCTGGCAGGCATATCTTCGGGATGAACCGATAGCTCCTGCCAACTGTCCCAGTAATTGTCCATTAGAGACCTTACAGAAGTATCATAGGGTTCGTTATAGATCTGCTCCACCATCAGCAGGTATTGGTCCCTGGTGTCCCAATAACCGGTTTCATCACCCTGGGCGATTATTCTGTTTTCAAGGAGGGTGTCCTTTATGCGTTCCACCATGGTAACGTCCACACCCTGGCCGATCTGACCCGGACGCTCTGCCCTGTTGAGCTGAGGCATGTAGATCGGATCTGTTGCAGACAGACGTACTCTCTGTCTGCTGTAGCCCTCGGTTGAAGCGTTGCTGAGGTTGTGTCCTATCGTCTGCAACCCCTGAGTGTGGGCCTGTAAACTTCTTTTTCCTAATTCAATACCGCTGAATGTGGAACCCATAAACAATCCTTTCCTTAAAACTGATGGTTAAACAGCATGGGTTTGTTATCGACGGGCGATGCCGTACCGCTGCTGTTGTAAATTCTGGCTTTTTGATCGGGAATAAGAACATCCAGGACATCCTTGAGAGCGGAAGTCTGGCTTTCCGCATAATTCCCGATACCGTTAATCCTGACCTGCAGCATACTGACTGCATGACGCAGTTTCTGCTTTAAAATCCTGATCTCTTTCTGATACCCGCTGTCAAGTCGAGTCATCAGCATTCCGAAGGATACTCCGGGATCAAGCTGATAGTCTTCTTTCAGATGAAGAACAAGTTCCTCTCTGATAAGATCTATTGAGTTCAGCTTATCAGCCTTTTTCCCAAGGCTGTTCAGAGTAAGTTCAAGTCTTGTCCAGTTCTTTGCTGTGACATACTTATGCAGTGTCTCACAGCCGGAATTGTACTCTTCCAGAAGCTTAAGTTCTTTGTTCAAAATATCAATCAAATTGTTGGTAATCTTGTCAGCTGACATTCTAAAGACACTCCTTCTCTACTATTTTCGGTTTATGGAAAAAGAATATTAGTATTTTCTTTTTCATCTTTCAAATAAAATGAAAATACCGGGTATGAGAGAAGCTGGAAGGGTGGAGAAATTAGATAATTATGAAAATTCAGTCAGTTATACTGAGTGACGGTCAGGGAACAAGCTTACGTTTATCCTGAAGAAGCAGAGAGTTGCGGGGAATCAATTCAAGACCTTCCTGAAGAATCTTGACTGCATCCTCTTTTTTATTTTCATTTAACAGGGTAACGATTTTATTGTGGTATTCAATTGCTGTATTGTTGCGGATAATTCCAATCAGTCTTTTATATTCCCTATCTTTCTGTATCCAGGGTTCAGCCTCAAGCATAAATAGATAGGCATCTCTGTTCCGCCCCTGGCTGGATAGAACCTCGCTCTTCAGACTGTAGTGATAGGCTGCAAGACTGGCTGCTCTGGTATTGCTGATAATACCTTTGGCTGCTGCCTGGGCGATCTCATTTATTAAAGCAGATGAGAATTCCCCTTTGGATCTTATTTCAAGATCTCTCTGAATAATAAGGGTTTCCATGGCATACATATCTTCTTCAAGAATATAGGATTTCTGGGATGACAGAATCTGTCTGGCTGCAGTAAGGTTATTTCTGTTGACTGCTTCGGCACAGGCATTGTACACCAGCTGAGATCTGGTAGCTCTCAGAAAATCCGGAAAATCAGCATCCTGAAGAGCTGCCCTGCTGATCAGTTCGATACCGGCAATATAATCTTTTTGAATATTCTTTTGAGCAGCCGCATTCTGTACTGAGTTAAAATAGTCCTGTCTGGCCATGGCACTTCCGGTCAGTGCCAGTCGGTCTGCGGCAAGGGTCAAAGCTTCCATGTGTCGGTTTTTCTTCTGGAGTTCTACAATTCTGTTCTGCAGAATAAGACCTGCCATATCGCGATCACCCAGCCTTAACCTGGCTTTATAATTACCCGGAGGCACATAGGCATAACCGGTTCTACTGGTGAAGGAAGATTGAAACTCCTTACGGCTTCCCGGATCAAATCCCCACTCATTTGTAGTCTCAATATCTATCCCCTGCATGCCGCTGCCGGGAATAAAACAGAATGCATGGTCTACTGCATGTATCCCTTCCACGGGTATTCCATGATAACGGGTGACTATCATATAGAGCAGGGCGGATGAAACACAGTTATATGTCCCCTTATCCAGAACAGTATGAAGATATGTCTGTGTAAGACTGTAACGTGTAAAAACATCATTATGTAGAAACAGGAGCAGGGCTTCTGCTTTTTCATCAGTATTCATTACAGGAGTAATCACTTTTTCTGAATTTTTAAGTATATTACTCAATTTTCTCAGATAAGGATTAAGTTGATCTTCCTTCAACCCGGAACTGAGAAGAGACAGACGGGCCAACTGATCGGTAGTCAGGGGTTCGGGCATCTCGGTAAACTCTCCATAGGGTGTATCGGATCGGAAGGCAGTGCTGTCGGCAAAACTGCAGGGAGAAATTATCACAATAAGTAAAAGCAGTATAATAACAGTGGCCGTTTTATTTTTTATAAACATCCTATGTCCTATTCTACAGAAAAAAAACTTTATATCAAAGATATTGTTTCGGAATATTTCCGGGTTTTGATTTAGAATAAGATTGATGGTTTAAAATTGATTTTATGAAAACCAATTATTATATTATACAAATAAATATGTATATATGCTTAAGGCCATATGGCCTTTAATATGTAAATTGACGAGACTGTAAATCAGTCTCGATAGTTCAAGGAGACTTAAAGAATATGGAAAAAGACATGGTCATCATCGGCGGAGGCATTGCCGGTTTATCAGCTGCTCAATACGGTGCCAGATCCAATCTGAAAACATTGGTAATTGAAGAAATGGCTCCCGGTGGACAGGCTCTCCTTATTTCAGACCTGGAGAATTATCCAGGATTTCCTGAACCTGTAAACGGATTTCAGCTTTCAATGGATATGCATAAACAGGCTCAGAAATTCGGAGCTGAATTTCTGACAGCTTCTGTTAGAAAGGTTAGTAAGAAGGGAAATGATTTTATCATTGAAACTTCCAAAGATACTATTACTGCAAAAACCGTTGTCCTGGCAACTGGTGCTAAACACAGACATCTGGATGTACCGGGAGAAGAAGAGTTCGGAGGCAGAGGTGTATCTTACTGTGCTACTTGCGACGGCCCCTTCTTTAAGAATAAAAAAATGCTGGTTGTGGGTGGTGGAGATGCTGCCTGTGACGAGGCCAACTACCTCGCCAACCTTACTGATAAAGTTGTAATGGTCCATAGAAAAGACCGTTTCAGAGCCCAGAAAGCTGTTGCGGACAGAGTTCTTAAAAATCCAAATATTGAAGTCCGTTTCAACACTATTGTTAAGGAAATCAAGGGTAATGAGACTAAATTAGACCGCGTAGTTCTGGCAAAGACCGACTCTGATGAAGTATATGAAGAAAATTTTGATGCTACTTTTATCTTTGTAGGTTCCATACCTCAGACACAGCTTGTGCCCGAAGTTAAAATGGATGAAACCGGATATGTCATCACAGATGTACATATGGAATCATCAGTAAAAGGTCTTTACGCTGTGGGTGATGTACGTGATACACCCTTTAGACAGATCATTACAGCTGCTTCTGACGGTGCCGTGGCAGCACATACTGCATCCGGCTATATTGACGACCTTAAGGGAGAAGCCTATATTTAAGCCTTCAGCTTATAAAATAGGACAGTCTGTGACCTCATTTCGCATATTACTCCTGCTGTATTTAATTACGGCAGGAGCTCTTTCTTCTCTATATTCCCTGGATTTCAACTCGGAACTCTCCTCTGAAGATCTTGCAAGTTCTCTTGCTGCTGATATGAGTAATGATGAATTACTCGGGCAGGTAATGATGCTCGGTTATACAGGGGAGATTGCCTCTCCTGTGATTATGGATTGGATTGTTGAGAAGAAGATCGGAGGCATCAAGATCTTCGGATGGAATGCCAATGATCTCTCCGTTCTCGCCGACACCATCGGAATTATGCAGGATGGTGCTCTATCTACAAGATTGAAGATACCCCTTCTGATTGCTACAGATCAGGAAGGCGGTTGGGTTCGACATATAAAGGGAGAGAGCTCAATTACTCCGGGAAACCTGGCTTTAGGTGCTTCCGGTATTCCCCATGACTCTTACCAGACAGGATATTACATAGCTTCCGAACTTCGGCGTCTTGGAATCAATATGAATTTTGCTCCCACGGTGGATGTATACCTTAATCCTCTTGCGGATGTAATCGGTCCCCGTGCATTTTCACAGGACCCGATCCAGACCGGCGTACTTGGTACTGCTTTTTTCAAGGGAATGGAAGATGCCGGCGTTATTGCCACGGCTAAACATTTCCCGGGTCACGGCAATGCCGATCAAGACTCCCATGGAACACTTCCTGTGATCCCTTCTGACCGTAAATTTCTGGATAGTCACGATCTGATTCCCTATAAAATGATGATTCAGGAAGGTCTCCCCGCCATAATGGCCGGTCACCTGGCATTTCCTGAAATTACGGGTAATATGAAACCTGCTTCTCTCTGTTCAGTTTTCCTTAAAGATATACTGAGGGATGAACTGAATTACGAAGGACTCGTAATAACGGACGACCTCGTAATGCACGGCGCCCAGTACGAGAATGAATCACTACCGGAAATTTGTGAAACAGCAATACGGGCGGGAAGTGATTTTCTCCTTATCAGCCGATCACCGTCAATGCATCAGCAGATATGGAACCACCTGATGTATCTGATTCAAAATGACAGTGATTTTGAAAAAAGTATGCGCATTGCTGCTGCACGGATACTGAAAGTAAAAGCTGATTATCTTAAAAGAGAGGATCATGTTCCTTTCAAACCGGATACTCAGGGAATTGATCAGGATATTCCCGCTGCAGGGAGTCAGGAGTTTTTCTTCGGTCAGGCAGCAAGAAGTATAACTATTCTGAGACAGTCTTCCTTTCCCCTCCCTGCAAACAGTCAGGTACTGATCGCCGGGCTCTACTCAGAGTTCAGACGAAGCGGCACTGCCTTTTTCCATGGCAATAGTATGCGTATACCCTACTCTTTCGAAACTAATGAAAAATGGCAGGTTGTCGATTATATTAAGGAACAGGCAGACAATTTTGATTATATTATTTTCAGCCTGTCCAGAAAA
Organism: Oceanispirochaeta sp. M1; assembly: GCF_003346715.1. NCBI lineage: Bacteria > Pseudomonadati > Spirochaetota > Spirochaetia > Spirochaetales > Spirochaetaceae > Oceanispirochaeta > Oceanispirochaeta sp. M1. Next base: position 195,566 of record NZ_QQPQ01000003.1, on the reverse strand, counting down.
CAGGATCTCAGGATTCTGAAAGAACTTGAAGATCTGGAAGATAAAATTATTGTCCTCTCCTCACTGACTCCAATCTATCTTAATGATGTACCCTGGGTCAGAGATGCAGTGGCTGTTTATGGTACTGGAATAGAATCCTATCAGGCCGGTTTTGCCGCCATCAGGGGAGATTTTGCTCCCAGGGGAATACTTCCTATTGATTTATTAAACGATGAATAATAACGGAGGGGCTTATCCATGAAAATACTTATGATGAGCAGTGAAACTGTTCCCTATGCCAAGTCGGGTGGACTGGCTGATATGGTAAGTGCACTTTCTCTGGCCTTGAAACAGGAAGACAGTGATGTGCGCATACTGATGCCTCTCTACAATGATGTAAAGCGTGAGGGACTTGAGTTTCTTAGTGAATTACACATAAATATGGTCTTTCGAACAGAAAAAGCGGCCCTCTACAGTACTGAAATGGATGAATCCGGTATTACCGTCTACTTTTTAGAGAGTGATAAATACTTTAGTCGGAAAGGAATATACGGTCCCACCCCGGCGTCCTCATACCCGGATAATGCTCACAGATTCAGCCTCTTGGCAGCTTCATTTGAATCGGTCTGTCTCTATCTGAACTGGATTCCAGATATACTTCACAGCCATGACTGGCCCACAGGACTTTCTCCTCTTTATCTGAAAAGATCGGATGAAAAATTTAAAAATACAGCTTCTGTCTTTACAATTCACAATATGGGATATCAGGGGACCTATCATAAAAGAGACCTCCCCTGGACAGGACTGAAACAGGATGACACCCATCGTTTCAATATGATGAAGGACGGCTATGTTAACTTCCTTAAAACAGGTATTGAAAACAACAATAGAATTACCACAGTATCACCAAACTATGCTGAAGAGATCAAAACCCTTGCCTATGGACATGGCCTGGATCAGTCATTGAATCATAGAGCGGATTATCTTACAGGGATTCTAAACGGAGTAGATTACAGCAGCTGGAATCCTGAATCTGACAGATACATCTCTCCCCATAACTACTCGAGTTATGATTTGAAAGGTAAAGCTCAGTGTAAAACCAGACTCCAGATAAAGATGAGTCTGGTTGAAGATCCGAAAATCCCTCTGTTTGCCATGATTACCCGTCTTGTTGAACAGAAAGGAATTGAAGAGCTCTGCAGACCGGGATACGGCATCCTTGAGGGATTCTGCCGGGAACAGAAGGTTCAGGTAGTGATTCTTGGAACCGGAGAACCCTGGGTTGAAGAAGAACTTAAAAAACTGAGCAGTGAGCTGCCCAATCTATCCGTCAAAATTGCATACAATGAAGAGATGTCTCACCTCATTGAAGGGGGTGCCGATTTTTTCATAATGCCAAGCCATTACGAGCCCTGCGGTCTGAATCAACTCTACAGTCTGAAATACGGAACTATACCCATAGTGAGAAAAACGGGAGGTCTGGCTGATTCTGTCAGGGATCCACTCTCCAGGGAAGGCTGGAAACAGGCGACTGGATTTGTCTATGAAAAGGCTGACCCCGAATATCTGAGAGAGACTCTGGACAGAGCTGTAGAGTGCTGGGAAGAGTCTCCTGATAAAGTCAGGATTTTAAGAAGGAACGGTATGAATAAGGATTTTTCATGGAAGCCTTCGGCTCTTGCCTACATAGATGTCTATGAAGACGCCCTTTCAGATATAAAAGATAGGAAGACTACAGAGCATACCCCCGGGGAGTAACCATAAAACGCCCTTTCCTATAGGTTCTGCTGTTGCCTATAACCACTGTGGTATTCATATCAATATCATGGTTCAGCATCTCACTTACAGTTGTAACTGTCACATTCTGATCTGCCCTGAACCCATGGCGTACAATGCCCACAGGGGTATCTTTTCTACCGGCCTCAATCATAATCTGAGCGCATTTTTTTATGAGTTCAGTTCTTTTCTTACTTGCAGGATTATACAGGACTACAACAAAATCACCCTCGGCGGCAAGGCTGAGTCTCTTCTCAATAAGTTCTGTCGGTGTAAGAAGATCGCTTAATGAGATCACAGCAAAATCATGAATTAAAGGAGCACCCAGAAGGGCTGCCGATGAGAGTGCCGAAGTTATTCCAGGAATAATGGAAAGATTCAGTTTTTCTAGATCCTCTTCTGAAATTACCTCCAGAACAGGTCCGGCAATACTGAATACTCCGGCATCTCCACCAGAGACAATACAAACTTTTTTCCCCTCAAGAGCCAGTGCAGCAGCAGCCCGGCTGCGCTCAACTTCCTGCCGCATTCCATAGGCCTGAATATCACAGCTCTCCGGGAGAATATGACGGATCAGATCCACATAGGTCTTATATCCGATAACAGAATCCGCCTCCAGGAGGGCCTGTTTTGCTGCAGGTGCCAGAAGCTGATCAGTTCCCGGTCCGGTTCCTACTATGGTGAGTTTTCCTTGTTCTGATATTTCTGAATTGTTCATATATCTTCCTTTGCCAGAGCGATGGTAACACCCCGTATCTTCTTCTTTTTCATTATGAGACGCCCGTTTTTTGCGGTCAGGAGGGCACATGGTTCACTGACGCCGGGTATATTAAAATGCCGTATTGCCGCATCTGAGGGAGTTACATCTTCAAAACAGCTGCTTCTGATTTTCTCCAGGGGCTGAAAAATCAGGGGAATCCCCAATTTCTCCATAGCCCGGAGAAGCCCTTCTTCATTTTTTTTCAGCTCTGCACTGACGGCACAGCGGATGTCTTCGATTGTAAGGCTCTGCTCTTCAAGAACTTCCTCTATAGAAATCCTTACAGCTTCTTCACTGATATCTTTTCTACAGCCGATGCCCAGAACAATGGATCGATTGGTATCCGATGCTGTCGTAATCACAGCCTCAGCACCAAGAAAAGAGGCCACTTTCCAGCATAAATCGTTAGCACCGCCCTCATGTCCTGAGAGTGTACTTATTGCATAGCGGCAGGCATCATCCACCGTAATGACAGCTGGATCGTGATATTTATCAGAGATAAGGGGTGCTATCATACGGATCACTATTCCTGAAGCCATTATAAAGATCAGACCGTCATAGGAGTGAAAAATGTTTTCCACCAGAGCTCTCAGGCCGCCTTTTTCGGGCCTGAATGTATCGGCACCCAGGGCAGCGGCAAGGCGCTTTGCTGTCAGTTCACTGCTGTCTGTTACCGATATAACGGCGATCTTTTCAGGAATCAATTGTCTTTCCTGCCCTTCCTCCATCCATGGGAGAATGAAGGGTCATAGAGTTTGGACATTTCATATTCACCTTTCAGAACATCACCGATGATGACAAGAGCCTGTCTTGTGATTCCGGCATCCTTAACCAGTTGAGGAATAGCGGAGAGGGTGCCTCTGATTATTTTCTGATCCGGCCATGATGCCCTGTAGACTACGGCTGCGGGAGTATCCGCTGAATAGGAATCCTGAAGATCCTCTACAGCCTTATCTATAAGTGAAATGCTCAGAAAAAGGACCATTGTTGTTCCGGCCTTTGCCAAAACTTTTAAATTCTCTTTTTCCGGAACTGGAGTCCGGCCGGCAGCTCTTGTGATAATCAGGGACTGGCTGATCCCCGGGAGTGTATACTCCTGTTCCAGTGCAGCCGCAGCAGCCTGGAATGAACTGACCCCGGGAATGATCTCAAAGGGGATATTTTCGGATCTGAGATAGTCCATCTGCTCCTGAATGGCACCGTAGAGTGAAGGATCTCCCGTATGCACTCTGGCAATGATCCCCTCCTCATTCTGATGCTCTTTATAAACCTGGCAGACCTGTTCCAGATCCATCCCGGCGGAATCCATAATTTCCGGGGAGGCTGCACACCATGTAAGAATTTCGGGTGAAACCAGGGAGCCTGCATAGATAACGACCAGGGCCTTTGCCAGTACTTTACTTCCCTTTACGGTGATCAGATCCGGATCGCCGGGACCCGCTCCTATAAATACTACCTTCATCTATTCCTCCCGGGCCGGATCATGACGATTGAAAGATAACCGTCCCTACTCTCATCCAGCTCATTCATATCGTATGCTTTATATTCTTCTCTGAAGCCGGCCCTTCTGATAAAGGCCGCCTTTTCAGCAAGATTCTCTCTCTTCAGAAACTCTTTCAAGTCTTCCAGACGCTTACCGACTTTCATCAGCACAATGGACTCATGAATCTCCAGCAGAGGCTTGAGATCCTCCATATTGTCCGGTGTGGGCATGATGCAGCACTTATCCTTACCAAGTGCCAGAGGCAGCCCCAGTCGGGCGGCAGCAAGCTGTATGCTGCTTATACCGGGTATAATCTCCCAGGCGGCTTCAGGCATTATTTTATCCAGGGCCTCACAGAGGTATGAAAATGTAGAGAACAGGGAAGGATCACCAAGGGTGATAAAACTGACCTGCTTCCCCTCTTTCAGAAGAACTTCACACTCCCCGGCTGCTGTAGCCCAGTGTTCATCCAGTGTTCCCCGGTCTTCGGACATGGGATAGATCATCTCCTGAAAGGGAAGATCTTTACCGGCGGCCTGTTCCAGAATTTCTCTGGCTATGGAGCCCTTCTTCCAGGAAGAGCGGGGTGCCAGAATCACATCTGACTGCTTCAGGATGCGCATGGCCTTCAATGAAATCAATTCAGGGTCACCGGGGCCGATTCCAATGCCGTATAAATATCCTTTTCTTCGGAGCGACTCCTCCAGAGGAGCGATATAGAGAAGATTGAGACCCCAGTCTTTATCCTCAGGCTCTTTAAGCAGATCCTCCAGAGACCATTCTTCAATGCTTTGATCTGCAGTACCCAGGTTCTGTCCCACCGTAAAGCGCCAGTTTCTAAACTGATTCTCAGCCATGTAAGAAGCAATACTGCGAGGATTATTTTCAGAATCCGTATAGATGAAAGCGGACTCCTGCTTATAGAGCTGGGGGAGGAGATTCTCAACGGGATGACCGTGGAGAGACTGAAGTGCCGGCAGAGGAGTCTGCAGACCCATTGCTGTACCCATGACCTGATCGCTGCCGATTCCAGGTACAAGAGTCCATCTCTCCCTGGGCAGTTCCCTGATAAAACGGCGGCTCAGGCTGAATACCTGGGGATTACCGGACACAAGTACTGCAAGTCTCAAATTCTGATCCATCTTGCCCAGCCTTTCGGGCAGACCGGGGATTTCCCCCTGAATTGATTCTGAACTTTCGGGACTGAGTCCAAGCATTTCAATATGTTTAGGAAAGGCGTAGACTCTGTCGGCCTCCTGTATGATCTGACGGGACAGGGGGGTGAGATATTCCTCTCCTCCAGGTCCCATTCCAATCAGATAAATCATTTGTTTCCTCCAGGAAAGTTGGTACCCAGCAGATTTCCTTCCAGGTCCAGTATATAGAGATGCAATTCAGGCAGAGTGTCGTAATCCTTCTGCCAAAGTGCTTTTATTCTTTGTTCAGTACGCAGAGCCATCAGTTCAAAAGTCTCTTCCAGTCGGGCATCCTGTAAAAATGAGACTGCCTCTTCGGCCATTTTCATTTCAAGAATAGTCCTGATCTGCTCCCTGTCGGCTCCTGCTGCTCCTGCGAGGGCTGCAACAGTCTCAAGACGTGCATCACCTGTTTTACAGTGAGTATTGAAAAGACCCGCAGCAATTTTGGACATTTTTCCTATGTGGGCTGCCAGATGGACATGCTTAAATCCCTTTGAGGGACCCTGATTCAGGGCGAAACCCGCATGATCACCAAAGCGGAGGATTTCATCTTCCACAAGGGAGAACTGCTTCTGGTAAAAACCGTCTCCCACATAACCCGGTGTAATATATAAATTGTTTTCTCCAAGTGCTTTACGACTTTTAGCAACAAGGGCAATGGAGGCCTTATATGCTGATGCAGAGCGTGGTTCGATAACACCGCTTGTACCGATAATGGAGATTCCCCCTTCTATACCGATCCGGGGATTCCATGTCTGTCTGGCAAGTCCTTCCCCTTCAGGCACTGACAGTACTATTTCAAGCCCTTTCCCGGCGGGAATAAGGGGGGAGAGATTGTCATTGATCATCTTTCTGGGTCCCGGATTAACAGCCCACTCCCCGGGCTTAACCGGAAGACCCGGACGTGTCGCCTTGCCGACCCCCCGGCCTCCGCGGATCTCTATTCCAGGTTTATCAGACCAGCTGAGGGACGCTGAAAACTCCTTGGCGTGACAGACATCATCGTCGTCACCGCTGTCCTTAATGATACTTACCGATGCCTGCCCATTTTCCAGTTCCAGTTTAAAAACAGGCAGAACAAGTCTGATATTTTTTTTTAGAACGACCTCAACTGTTTCCTCTTCATCTTCCGGGGAGAGCTCTCCTGTCAAAAGCAGCAGTGCCGCTTTTGAGGCCGCCAGGGCACAGGTTCCCGATGTAAATCCCCGCTGCATGCCCTCGGTTTTTCCAAGAACACGCCGGTATTCTTCTCTGATGGCACTGACTTTGTCAGATTCACCATCAAAGGGGGCCGATTTACTTACAACAGCATTTCCACCGGAACTCTCAGAGCTCATTTTTCTCAGCCAGTGTAAAAAGCCCGTTGACTATGGTGGCTGCTATGGGACTGCCTCCCCGTTTACAGGGATTGGAGATAAAGGGGATACCCGACTCAATAAGCTCTTTTTTGGATTCAGCGGCACCCACAAAGCCCACAGGTACACCCACAATCAGGGCAGGAGCAGCTTTTCCGGCTTTAATTAGATCAATAAGCTCAAAAAGAGCAGTAGGTGCATTTCCGATGGCAACAATTCCACCGTCATAGTAAGGCGCAGCTTTTCCAATTGCCACTGCCGCCTTGGTTGTTCCTCTTTTAGCGGCTTCCTCTGCGATTCCCTCATTGTAGAGAAGACAGCGGATTTCACAGCCGAAACGGGCGGGAGCTTCCTTTCTTATCCCTGCAGTCACCATAGAGACATCCGTAACAATTCCCTTGCCGGCCCTGATAGCCTGAACACCCTTTTCGAGAGCATCATCACTGAGCTGGAAGGTCAGTGCATAATCAACATCAGCGGTAGTATGGGCAATTCTCTTAATGATTTCCTGCTCCGGGCCTTCGGGCCATCTCTCCCCGAAAGCATCGCGGATCAGTGAGAAACTTCGGCGGTAGATTTCAGCCGGTTCGATATACTGTCTGTCTCTGATTTTATTATCTGTATTCTGACTCATGATTTACTCCTCATGATAATTTATTCTTTTTTGAATAAGACTGTGCCGCCTCTACAAAGCGGAGAGCTAGATCGGGTCTGCTGGCAAAATGAAAATGGACATAGCTTGCCAGCACATTTTTCTGCATAAAACCTTCATTCATAAGGGATCCCCGTCGATCCATCTCAAAAAGAGCTTCTTCCTTCAGCTCTTCCTTCAACTCTTCCTCAAGGGAGGACCAGTGAAAGAGATGCCCCGGTATGACTGTCCCCTTATCTGCCAGAAAGGTATCTCGCAGCCAGCGGACATCTCCGTAACCCAGAGCACGAAGCCCTCCGCTCATACTGATTTTCCCAGGCAGAAGACCTGCCATCGGCCAAAGTGAACCGTCCCGGCACCTGAGACTTTCGGCCAGATACATATAGCCGCCGCACTCTCCGTAGATGGGCATTCCCTCTGATGCAGCCTGACGAACGGATCCCAGCATATCCTTATTTTCTGAAAGCTCCCGGGCAAAAAGCTCGGGGTACCCCCCTCCGAAATAGACAGCGGCTGTCCCTTGGGGAAGGGATTTATCAGAAACAGGAGAAAAATAGGCAAGCCGGGCACCCCTGTTTTCAAGGAGATCCAGATTATCCTGATAATAGAAGGCAAAGGCCTTGTCTTTTGCTACAGCAATGACAGGATTGTCACTTTTTTTAGAAATCCCGGGGAGGTATACGGGCTTATTTTCCCGGCCGGATACAATACTGTCTGAAGCTGTGCTCCTGATGAATGACAAAGAAAGTAGTTTCTCCATATCCAGATTTTTTTCCAGAGAATCGGCTATTTTATCCAGTGTTTCACAGAGGTCGTCCCTCTGTTCTTCAGCCAGAACAAGACCAAGATGACGTTCCGGGAGAGAAATATCATCCTGCCTGGGAAGACAGCCTATGACAGGCTTCCCCGTTGCTTCTTCAACTGCATCCCGGACCATCCCTGAATGACGTTCTGATCCTGTTCTGTTAAGTATAAATCCGGCGATGGGAGCATCATCCCTATATGTGCTGAAACCTGCTGCCAGAGCCCCTGCGCTCTGTGCCATGGCACGTACATCCAGAACCAGAAAAACAGGCAGTCCAAGGACCTTGGAAAGATGGTAGGAGCTGCCTTCAATAAAGCGTCCGGAGTCACCATCATAATACCCCATAACTCCTTCCACCAAAGAGAAATCTGAAGATCCTCCATGATATGAAAAAAGCTCTTTAATCACATTGATATTCATTAACCTGGTATCAAGGTTTCGACAATTTCGTCCGGCTGCAATACTGTGAAATCCGGGGTCGATATAATCTGGTCCGCACTTCCATGGCTGAAGCCTGTAACCCTGCCTGCTGAGCAGACGGTTCAGCCCCATGGCAACAGTACTTTTACCGCAGCCGCTGTGAGTGCCGGCGACCATGAATCCCTTCATCGTAGCCGGGGGAGAGTCAGTTTTATTTTTCAATTCCGACTCTTGCGGTCACACCGGCCTGATAATAATGTTTGACTTCCTGTATCTCACTTACCAGATCTGCGGCTTCACAGATATCATCATGAGCATAGCGTCCTGTGAGAACAAACTCGACAGAACACTCTTTATTTTTTATCTCTTCAAGGACTTCTTCGAGAGGGATCATTCCAAGATGGAGTGCAACATTTATCTCTTCTGCAATGACAAGATCATATATGCCTGAATGAAGTGCTTTTTTTATAGATTCCCAGCCCTTCAAAGCAGATTCAATATCTTCCTGTCTCGGCTTCTGCTTGATAAAGCGGGGTTCTCCATACTGTTCAAGTTCAAGAATCTGTCCCTCTTCCAGAACAGTCTTCATCTTCCTGAGCATTTTTATTTCACTGTAATCACCGTTTTTGAGGAATTGGCCGAAAAACACTGAATATCCCGCACCCAGTGCCCTGAGAGTGAGGCCGAGAGATGCGGTAGTCTTACCCTTACCGTCTCCCGTATAGACCTGTACATAAGCTTCCATTCCCCGCTCTCCTATAAAATCCTGATGTGTTCAGTAGATAAAATTTCTTTGTTATCAGGGCTCTATACTGAAGACTTGCGTCCGAAATTGTCAATAATAAATCAAATAATCATTAGAAATTACAAAAATTGTGAAAAATTATCTATTGATCGTTTATCAGCAGCTGCTGTAAGATTGGTTCAAATCTGATGTGCTGTATGTTCCGCAAGGAACTTGGCTTAAATGGGAATCCGGTTAGAATCCGGAGCGATCCCGTCACTGTAATCAGGGGTGTGTTTTTATTTGAAAGTCACTGGGTAAAGAAATATTTATCCGGGAAGGCAAAAAACATTGACCTGTAAGTCAGGAGACCTGCATTGGAGGATGAAACAATTAGTTTCGTCGTATCGGCTCTTCGAGGAAAGAGTAGTACGGAATCTGATCCATTCCCCTACCCCCGACTTCGAAGTTCCTAATTTAATTTTCAGGAGCTTAGAATGAAAAAATCACTTAACACACTTTTGGCGGCAGCAGTTTTGTTGTCAATTGTTTCCTGTGCCGGCACCGCCGGAGTCAAATCAGATTCAGCAAAGTCTCAGGACAAGCCTGCGATTCTTCTTGCCGCCTTCGGCAGCAGCTATGAATCCGGGCAGAACAACCTTGAAGATCTGGATACAGCTTACAGACAAGCGTTCCCTGACAATGACATCTACTGGGCCTTTACCGCCTCATTTATTGTCAAAAAACTTAGAAAAGCCGGTCAAACCACTATTTTTGCACGGGAAGCAAGTTTTTACACCATGGATGAAGCCATGGATATGTTCAGAGAGAACAATATCAGGGATGTGGCAGTTCAGACCGTTATGGTTATGGTAGGAGCTGAATATAGAGAAGTTATTAACACAAGAACTGAAGGTCTGAATGTGAAATACGGACACTCACTGTTCTTCAATCCCGAAGACATACAGAACACCGCAAGCGCTCTTTCCGGTGAATTCGGAGATTCCGATACGTTCACCATCCTTTCTGCACATGGAAATGATCATCATCCCGAGTTCAATTCCGAGCTGATTCAGATGGATGATTACCTGTCTCAGAACTATGATCATGTACGCGTGGCAACAGTTGAAGGATCTCCCCTTTTCGGTGATGAACTTATTCTGCAGGTTGAAGCCAGCGGAGCAAAGAAAGTGAAATTCATACCTTTGATGCTGACCTACGGGGACCATATTACCAATGATGTTATGGGTGATGAAGAAGATTCATGGAAAACCATACTCGGAATGGAAGCCAGTGCCGCAGACGGTATGGCCAGTAATCCTGCAATTCAGGAAATCTATATTGGTAACACCAAAAGAATACTCAGCCAGTTCTGATTTCTTTTATACCCTAGAGAAGTGCAGCATCTCCCGATAAATCGGTGGATGCTTAATCAGCTTTATTGCTGATCCGGAGGAAAGAAAATGACCAAAGTACTAAAACAATTGATTCTAATATGCCTCAGCATGATCATAATTTTTCCTGCGGCTGCAATGGGAGTAAAAGATACTGTAAATGATATAGAAGTAGAGAAAGAGATTCCTGAGACTGTATATATCGAAGACTCCATGGGTAATCAGGTTCCCCTACCCGCCGGTACAGACAGGATCATCTGTACCAATTCGGGTCTTTCTGTACTTCTTGCCGCCCTGGGCAAGGGAGATTCAATTGTTGGAAGAGACAGTAACTCAACATTTCCCTCTTATCTGAAAGATATCTATGTTGTTGCTGAAAATTCTTCTCGTCCTAATATTGAATTGATTCTTGAAAAACATCCGGATCTGATTCTGGCAGATAACATGATGCCTGAAACCGCTTTTAATAAATTCCGTTCTCTGGGTATTCCTGTTGCAATCTTTAAAACAAGTGACCCCAGGGCATTTGAACATACGATTCTGAATGTAGGAGCGCTGACAGGAAGTTCTGTACAGGCAAAGCGCATGGTTGATGACATGATAACAAGAGAAAAGAAAATAACAGATATTGTAGCCCGGGCACAGGCAGCTCAAAACAGCGGAGTAAGGGTCTTTTATGAGAATAGAAAACCTTACTCATCGGTCTCTGCCAGGAGTGGGAATCATATCCCCCTGGCAGCCGCAGGTGGAATCAATATCGCTGCCGATGAACCGGTCAGTTCTCCTCACCTATCCATAGAATATGTACTGGAACAGAATCCAGATGTAATAATCAGAAGAATGAGCGGTGATGGATCTGTTGAAGATATGCAGGTCATGCTTGATTTACTTGTTAACAGAACAGGGATAGGCAGAGTCAATGCAGTGGTCAATAACAGAGTTCATATTATGAAATCTGACCTGACTCTTCTTTTACGTTATCCGGCAGCTCTGGCTTATATGGCATCGTGGTTCTATCCCGACTATGCCGATGAAATTGATCCCGAGGGAGTTCATAAGAATATTATTGATACTTATTTCGGCTCTGAAGAGTGGGAAAAGACGAAGGAAATCTTTGTTTACCCCTGAATCCGGCCTTGAGCAGCAATACAGACAGATCGTTTTCAGAAAAGTTTTTTTTCTGATCGCGGCTGTTATACTCCTTTTTGTTCTGACTCTCTATTCATTGAGTCACGGTGCGGCAAGCATCTCCGTATCAGAAGCTTTGGGAGCTCTCTTCAATCCTGAATCCAATGACAGTTTTATTAAAACGGTAATATGGGAGATTCGTCTGCCCAGAGTCTGTGCTGCTCTTCTGGCTGGAGCCGGACTCGGCCTGGCAGGAGCAGTCATGCAGGGCATCCTGAGAAATCCTCTGGCCAGTCCCTTCACTCTGGGTATTTCAAGTGCCGCAGGATTTGGTGCATCCCTCGCCATAGTGCTGGGGATAGGTATCGGCAGTAACTCACATCTGATTATAATCAGCAATGCCTTTATATTTGCCCTGGCAGCATTCGTTCTGGTCTTTTTCCTTGCCAGAGTAAGAGGACTGAGTCCTGAGACATTAATTCTATCGGGAATTGCTGTTATGTATCTTTTTTCATCCATGACTTCATTTCTTCAGTACATTGCCACTGCAGAACAGCTCAGTGCTGTGGTCTTCTGGATGATGGGAAGTCTGTCCGGGAGTTCCTGGCTTCAGGTATCTGTTATGGGTGTTGTCTTTCTTATAAGCTCCCCGCTGCTGATGCTCTCAGCCTGGGACTTCAACGCCATGGCATCAGGGAGTGACTCCGCCCTGACCATGGGCATCAATGTTAACAGGGTCACAGTTGTTTCCATGGTGATATCTGCTCTTCTTACGGCTTCAATAATCAGCTTTACAGGAGTCATAGGATTTATCGGACTGGTTGCCCCCCATATGACAAGAATGCTTACAGGAGGTGATCACCGCTTCCTGCTGCCCTCTTCCTCCATATCGGGAGCACTCCTTCTTCTAGCTGCGGATACACTCTCAAGAAACCTGATTCCACCCTCAGAGATTCCACTAGGAATAATGACATCTTTTATAGGTGTTCCCTTCTTCATATATATTCTGCTCACACGCAGGAAAGGGAGCATCTCATGAGTCTTCAGGTAAAGGGATTGAGTTTCCACTATAAAAGAGGCCCCCAGGTACTGGATGATATATCTCTGGAACTGCAGCCGGGCAAATTGTCAGCTCTGATCGGACAGAACGGCAGCGGTAAAACCACGGTTCTGAAATGTATCAACGGCATTTTAAATCCCTCTTCGGGAACCATGGAATTCGGGGGACAGTCCCTGAGCAGTATGAGCCTGAAAGAGAGGGCCAGGCTTATGAGCTATGTTCCTCAGAGTATCCCGTCCAGCATGCAGTTCAGAGTGTTTGATGTAGTCCTGATGGGCCGTCGTCCCTACCTTCAGTGGGGAGTCAGTCAAAAGGACAGGTCAAAAGTGTTTTCTGTTCTGGATCAGATGGGTCTGGAAGATCTCTGCTTCCGCCCCTACGATGAACTGTCGGGAGGGCAGAAGCAGAAAGTACTGATAGCCCGTGCTCTGGTTCAGGAACCCTCTATTCTGATGATGGATGAGCCCACAAGTAATCTGGATTTACGCCATCAGCTCGATGTTCTTGAGCTGCTGAAAAAAATAGCTGCAGAGAAAGGAATCTCCGTGCTTTTGAGTGCACATGATCTTAATCTTGTAATGAATTTTGCCGACCGCCTTGAAATGCTCAAAAACGGGCATATCTGCCACAGCGGGGCTGTGGAGGAAGTACTGAGTTCAGATAATATAAGAGATGTTTTTGATGTTGAAACTCATGTAGGACAGCATAAGGGAACTTCTTTTGTTCTACTCAACAGGACAGCTCAATAAAACAACATGCCTCAACACTTATACCAGCGCGCGGCAATACCGTTGGGCATGGGATTTCCCTTCTCAGAAGGAAGTGTCAGATCCAAAGTCTCAATATCCGATTCTCCAACTCCAAGAACTGAAGCCGTAAGGCCCGCAAGGTCCTGCTTTGAGAATTCAGGATCATGACAGGATAGAAGAAAAAATCGGGGGTCATCATCAAGGACATCTTTGCAGAGATTCATCAGCTTTGGAAGATCCCGTTTCAGAATCCATGTTTTTCCACCCTTGGCCCGTCCAAATGCGGGAGGATCAAGAATCATACCGCTGTAACTGTTCCCACGTCGTTTTTCTCTTTCAAGAAATACAGAAATATCATCGACTATAAAACGCACTGCATCTTCAGGCAGACCTGATTTTTCTCTATTTACTCTTGCCCAGTTTACGGCAGATTTTGATGCGTCCAGATGACAGACCTCAGCCTGAGCAGCAGCTGAGGCACAGACCAGTGAAGAAGCACCGGTATAAGCAAAACCATTGAATATTCTCTGCGGGCTGCGGTCTGCTGATAGATGGTCATACAACCAGTCCCAGTTATCCTTCTGTTCAGGGTAGATACCGATCTGGCCGTTTTCAGAAAGCCTCATTTCCATTTTGAGTGTTCTGTACTGGAAATCGGGAATTGGAGCGCCCTCACTTGAGCCGGACCAAACTGGTGATGCGTCCTTGTCATAGCTGAAATGAGCTGTTTTCCATAATTCAGGAAATAGAGGCTTGAAATCTGCCTGTGGTGCCTGACGAATGAAGATTTTATCTCCTATCCGCTCCAGCCTCCTGGTGCTGCCGCAGTCTAGAAATTCATAATTACAGGCTTTGTTCAGAATATTCACTTAATTATCAGCAAGAGATCAGGTCCAGTGACTCAGTCTGGTAACAGCATACTGACTCAAAATCCCCAATACTTGAAAAAATAGACTGTAATTTGGAATTGATTCCCTTGTGAACGTCATTAGTTATGGAGATTCCACCGGCTTCGGTCTTCTTTTTTTCAAGATGAGCCGCAAGATTGATAACTTCGGAAACAATCTGACCCGTATCATTATGATAGGTTAATTTACCTGTATGAATACCCAGTCTAAGGTGTATGGGATCGGATATAGGATTACTGACATCCATATTGAATAGAGCAATAGTCCTTTGAACTTCTATTGCAAAAAGCACGGAACGTTCTACATGATTTTTAAATGAAAAAGCCAGAATACCACCGTCCCCTGCCCAGGTCCAGATACGGCCGTCTGTATGAGTAAGGCTGCGTTTTAGAAATTTCCAAAGATTGGTATAAACCTTTTTCATGGTCTTGGAACCATATTTTTTAACAAGCTCTGAATTGGATACTATATCAACACTGATAACGGTGACAGGATAGGATTTTCCATCCTTCAGTGCGCCCCAGTTCTGCAATTCAGAAGAATCATTCTTTATGGGAAGGACCTTCCTTTTGGAAAAGTCATAAAAATAACCCGATTTGGTCAGTTGCTGAAGAAAATAATCAAACCCTTCCAGCTGCAGGGTTCTGCCCAGGACCTGATTATTATCAAGCTCTGCAAGCAGTTTAATCAAGTCGTCAGTAATATGACATGACTCCATAAAATCAACCAGAACGGTTGCGGCTGAACGTAATCCCATAGTCTGCACTGCCGTTCTATCTGCAAGAGCATAAATATCGAATTTTTTATTCAGCATTTTTCCTATTTCATCCATTTCCTTGATCTTTATACATCCGGAAAGGGTTTCAACCAATATATTTTTAAGGGACGGGTCTAACATAGAAACTCCAAGTACATACTTCGTCGACATTATAATAAATAATACACTATCCCACAAGAGTAATTTTATTGACCTGAAGTATAGTAATCTATATGATCCAAAGTGTTTATTATTAATATAAAAGGCCGGGTAATTATGTCTGAAACCAACGATACAACTTTTCCTGAATCTGACGAGAAAACTATAAATTTAGGGGATGAAAGAATGTTTTCAGGCCCCATAACTCCCCTTCTTATCAGACTGAGCGTCCCCATGCTGGCGGGTATGTTCTTCCAGCTCCTTTATAATATCGTTGATACCTGGTTTGTCAGCCGGATTGACCTCTCGGATCCTTCCTATGTGGGAGGAGTAGGACTGATATTTCCCCTGATTTTTCTTTTTATAGCCCTCGGAAACGGGATAATGGTCGGGGTGAGCTCTCTAGTAGCCAGGGCCATAGGTGAGGGCAACAAAAAGGTTTTGAATAAAACAGCTGAATCCGGCCTTGTTATTTCTGTGGTTCTCACAATTCTCTGTTTCGGAGTAATGGTTCTCTTTGCAGCCCCTCTCGTAAGGGCCATCGGTGCTACCGGAGACTACTATACCCATGGATATAATTATCTGATATTTGTCTCTCCTGCAGCAATCTTCATCTTTTTCGGTAATGTATTTATAGGAATTCTACAGGGTGAGGGGCTGATGAAACCAGTTATGATCGGAATGATACTGGGAACTGTTATAAATATAATACTGGACCCTGTGTTTATCTTTCTACTGAATATGGACGTCCGCGGAGCTGCACTGGCCACTGTAATAGGTCAGGTGGCCTCATTTATCTATATACTGGGGGTTTTTCTAAAGAACCAGTCATCCATACGCATTGAGTGGAAAATTAAAAACATCAGTAAAGAAATAATCGGGCGGATTGTGATGATCGGCCTTCCCCAGTCCATGGGAATGGTTCTTATGGCGATCAGTTTTTTCTTCTTTAACCATCTTGTTATAAGTGTTGATCCATTAGCCCTTACTGCTTTTTCACTCTTCGGCCGCTTTGAGCAGCTTGTACTTATGCCTGCCTTTGCACTGAGTGCCGCTGTTGTAACAATTGTAGGCCAGAATGCCGGGAGAGGACTCTATGACAGGGCCTGGAATGCAGTAAAAAAATCCTATGAGTGGGGAATAATTGTTGTGGTTGTACTTGCAGGATCGATGATGCTGGCATCCCGATTTATCTATCCTCTCTTCTCAAGTATACCTGAGGTTGTGGATTATGCTGTCCGTCAGACCTACACTCAGGAACTTTTCTATGTTTTTGCTCTTGTGGGGATTGTAAACAGAAGCTTTTTTCAGGCGGTAGGACATCCGCTGCCGGCTTTACTTCTGACTCTGCTGCGAACCATACTCTTATCACTCCCCCTCTCCTATCTTTTTGTTCTTGTTTTTAATATGGGGGTTGAGGGAGTCTGGTGGGGGCTTAATACAGGAAGTGTTCTGACATTGCTGATCAGTGTTCCCTGGGTGAAACACTCGGTAAGCCGGCTCAAGGCCGGTACCTACCATGTTCAAAGTACCTCTAAAGAACTCTCAGACTGACAGTTTCGGCATCAAAACGGGAGCAACGGGCTTTGACTTCAATGTCACCTGTTTCTCCTGTTGATTTAATCCAGACGGCAATAACACCGCCCACCATAGCCAGCTGAGAAGGTCCGATAATTTCACCTGGTCCTGTAACTTCAAGATTCATGACCTCATTCACATAAGGCATGATATTACCGTACTGATCTTCCAGTCTGTACTCCAGACGTACTGTGTCCCAGTCACCGGAAATGAGTTCATTGTAATCAGCTTTAACAGAGAGACGGTTGGCAGTTCCGGAACCGAAGGTTCTGCGGCAGACTTCTTCTCCCTTATAATTACCGGCTACTTCAAAGATATCCTCATCTTCTCCCCAGCCTGCATTGTATTTCATAAAAAGTGTAACGACTTCGTTGAATTTCAATTTATTTCTGGTCATAAGAAGACCCATCCTGATGTAATGATACCACTTCAGCTTTTCCTCACCATGAAGCATTACATAGCTGGTAATTCTTCTGAAAGCCTGTCGGTCCCTTGCGGGGAAAGGAAGATCTTCCACCTGGTTTCCTATAAGATCTTCTATGATCACAGGGGGATGCTCAATATTGGGGAAGCGGTCAAATGCAGGTTTGTAAGTATCTATGAGGTTTCCATTTTTATAAAGTGTGATACTGTCGCAGTTTGTATAGACTTCGATGGGGAGGATACTGGCTGCATCACGTTCTCCCTTGGCAAAGAGTGAGGCGGGCTCAAGAACAATCTTCTCTTCGGGGCTCATCTGAGAACTGTATACAGCTGCTGCAAACTTAGGTATGCGGAACATATCAGAGACTCCGTGATAACAAATCCTGTCACCGCTGCCGAACTCTCTATGAGTATTGTAGTCCCATGCACACCAGCCGATGGCGCCGCTTATTCTGTCATCACCCATCATCCTGTCCAGGACCTTCAGATGACGCAGTGCATGCTCACGGACTCTCGCCTCCTGATCAAAACGTTTGGTGGGATACATATGTCCATTAAACTCAGTTACCAGGTAGGGAATCTTACTGTTTTTAGACACCTTATCGGGATTTCTTAAAACGGCCTTCTCTCCGGAGTGGATGAAATCATTCATTGTATAAACGTCTTCAAGGATCTCACTCTTTTCTATATAGCGAACCCCTCCGGTCTGTCTACTTGGGTCCAGATTGCGGGACAGCGCGTTAGTTCTTTCATAAAAATCATGATTATCTTCAGACTCGTTGATCCTTACACCCCAGAGGATGATAGAGGGATGATTCCAGTCTCTGCGGATCATCTCTTCAAGAGAGACACAGGCATTATCCTGCCACTCCCTGTTACCGATATGCTGCCAGCCGGGCAGTTCTTCAAACACGAGAAGTCCAATCTCATCACAGCGATCCAGGAACTCGATGGCCTGAGGGTAATGAGATGTTCGCACCAGGTTCAGCCCCAGTTCATATTTCAAACGATCTGCTTCCCGTCTCTGCTCCCTTGCGGGCATTGCATATCCCACATAGGGATAGGACTGATGACGGTTAAGTCCTCTGATCTTCATCTTGCTGCCGTTCAGGAAAAATCCGTCTTTTCTGAACTCCGCATCCCTGAAACCGACTCTTCTTATAAACAGATCACTCTGTGCATCATTTGCGGTAAATCTGAATTCCAGATTATAGAGAACCGGATTATCAGGAGACCAGTCTTCCAGACCGCTCAAGTCCTTGAGTTCAAAGAAATGAGAGGTCTCACCTTCTTTAAGGAGGATATCCCTTTCAGTATGGAAATTATCTCCTGAAGCCATGGTCAGTGACAGTGAAACTGTTCTTGTCTGATCTGCACCGGACTGGTTTTTGATATAGACGTCCGCACTCAGGCCTTTCTCTTCATAACCCACACCGGAAAGCTCAGCCTTTACATTTGTGATGTGTACAGCAGGAACAATTCTCAGGGATACAGCTCTGTAGATTCCTCCATAACAGAGATAATCAATTACTCTTCCAAAGGGAGGAATATCTTCACGCTCTGTAGAATCCACCTTGACCACGACCTTACAGGGCATTCCCGCCTCGGCAAAAGGGGTTAATTCAATGGAAAAAGGGGTGTATCCACCCTTATGTTCACCGGCCATCTGACCATTTACCCATACTTCAGCTGCAGTCATAACACCCTGAAAATCCATATAGATTTTCTCACCCTCTCTATAGGGGGGAAGGATCATGTCCTGCATATATGTACTGATAAACTGGTAATCCTTTTCATCAAAACCGTTGTAAGGGATCTCTTTATTTGTATGAGGCAGACCTACTGATTCCCAGCCTTCCGCTTTATATTCACTCTTCAGATACTCTTTTGAAAAATCAGGCGTGTACAGCCAGTTCCGGTTTAAACTAAGTTCTGTTCTCATCGTTTTTATTCCTTGATAATATTGTTATAGAGTGTTTCCACCAGCATTTTCAACAATTCTGACGGATCATAGTCTTCGTCATGTGAAACCACATTACCGCGATTCACCAGCTTCTGAGCCATTGCAATAACAGCCTGTCCGGCCATATTCAGATAGGCCATTATATCGATATCAGTACGCAGGGTTCCGTTGTTCACATCCTTCTGCAGAATGGAATTAATCATTTCATCCTGTCTGATCAGCATTTTTTCATAGCGCTCCATGGCCAGGGGTGGAGTCTCAAGTTTACTTATATAGTTATCAAAATCTTCCAGATAACGAAAAAAGTCGGGATTCTCTTTGAAAATATCCAAATAACCGTTCATCAGAGCGGCAATTCCAGAACTTTCTTCACTGAGAATCTTTTCGAGAAGAGGATTTAAACCGCTTTCCCAGCTCAGGATAGCAGCCTCAACTGCCATTTCACCCTTATTTGTAAAATATCTGTATACAGAAGCAACACCGATTTCCGCTTCATCAGCAATTTCCTGAATTGATGCAGATTCAATTTTCTTTTCCAGAAAAAGCTTATATGATGCCTTTATAACAATCTGCGTTCTCTGATTCCGTTTTTTTTCTCTGCCTGTCAGTTTTTGATTTTCCATCAGCGGCTCCTATAATGATAGTAACGCTATCACATTATTCCAGAAATTGTCAATCAACACAGCAATAGGATTCTCAAAAATGATGTTATGTGTTTCTTTTAAAAGATCTTTTAACTAAGATGGTCATGCCTCTCTCTTCTGCTTTTTGCCTGAGACTTTCCGTAGCAGAACAGTTCGGGGAGGACTTGTCTTTTCTGTATTAACCCTTGTGCTTTTGCTGATATAATCTCAAGACTGTAAATCAGCCCGGATATAAAAAGGAGATAAAAATGATTAAACATATTGTAATGTGGAAATTCAAAGATGAAGCTGAAGGTAAAACAAAAGCAGAGAATATGGCTATTATCAAGAAAGACCTGGAAGAACTCGTAGGAGTTATTCCTCAGATAAGATCCCTTGAAGTGGGAATCAATAAAACTGTTGCAGATACTGCTTTTGACGCTGTATTGGTATCAACATTTGACAGCATGGAGGATCTTAAAATTTACAGGGCAGATCCCCGCCATCAAAAAGCTGCTGCCTACAACAAACTATGCCGCACAGAAAGAGCTGTTACAGATTACGAATTCTAACAGAAGTCATTTCACAGAAGTAATTTGACAGAAGTAATTTGACAGAAGTAAATAAAGTGTAATACTTGACGGCTGAACATAGAAGCTCTACTATATTTTAAAAGTTAAAAACTGAGGTAATATTCTATGGCACAGGCAATTCTGCTGTCGGCAGCCGTCTTTTCTTTTCCTATCGGCATCCATTTTATCAGAATCACTTTTCCTATTCTAAGAAAGATAAACCCCATTGTCGCTGCCTATATTTTCGGTCTTCTTCTGGTTAATACCGGAATAATTGGTGAAGATGCCTTCCCTGTACTGGATACAATCGCAACTGTCACGGTTGCCCTCTCAATCCCTCTGATGCTTTTTTCTGTAAACATCAGAACATGGTTTAAAGAGTCGGGTAAAACGGGAATTGCCATGGGTCTTGCAGCCCTCTCAATAACCCTTACCCTTTTTCTCGGATCTTTTATCTTCAAAAATAATCTACCTGACTTTCCCCGTCTCTCAGGAATGCTGGTGGGTGTCTATACAGGTGGAACCCCCAACCTGGCCGCCATAAGAGCTGCTCTTTCAGTTCCTGCGGATCTATATCTGGCAGTACATGCCTCGGATATCCTTTTAAGCGCTCTTTATCTTATGTTTATTATGACCATAGCCCGCAAAGTATTCGGACGTTTTATGATAAGCGAGATCACAGAAGAGGCCGAGATGGAGGGTATTGAATCCACCGAGCAGCAGTTCACCCCTTTAAAAGAACTCTTTGTAAAGGGCACAGTACTCCCTCTTATGGGAGCCCTGGGACTGGCTGTTCTTATATTTGCCATTGGCGGCTCTTTTACTCTTCTTGTTAATTCAGAAAGTCAGACACTGGTTGTAATTCTTGTAATCACCACACTCAGCCTCCTGGCATCGAATATTGAAAAAGTACGGAACATACCCAAAACATTTGCCTTCGGTGAATATTTCATTCTGGTTTTCAGTGCCGCAACTGGAGCCATGGGGAACTTCTCACGCATCCTCAGCTCAACTCCCATGGTATTTGTCTTTGTAGCCTTTGCTGTTGTTGTTTCCATGCTGATCCATGTCCTTCTCTGCCGCATCTTCAAGATTGATGTGGATACCATGCTTATCGCCAGTACAGCAGCCATCTGCTCACCCCCCTTTGTAGGAGTCACTGCTATGGCCTTAAAACGCCCCTCACTGGTGGCTCCCGGTATTACAGCCGGTCTGATGGGATATGCCCTGGGAAATTATCTTGGTGTAATGGTGTTTAAATTATTTAGCTTATTATAGTTTTTCCTATTATAATAGGAATATGAACAGTGAACAGTGAACAACTATCCCCTTCTTCTATTCTGATTATAGACGATACACCTCAGAATATTGATATTATTGTGGAATCCTTAAGCTCTGATTATGAGATATGTGTTGCTACAAATGGTATAGAAGCCCTGGAATCGGCTGAGGAGATCCTACCCGATCTGATTCTTCTGGATATCATGATGCCCGAAATGGATGGGTTTCAAACCATTAAAGAATTGAAAAAAAATCCGAAAACCAGGGATATACCTGTTATTTTCCTCACAGCTCTCTCTGAAATTGAAGAGAAGGCTAAAGGATTTAACCTGGGTGCTGTAGATTACATGACAAAACCCTTCAATATTCAGGAAGTTCAGCTGAGAGTCGAAACTCACCTCTCTGCCAAGCTGGGCCGTGACATACTCATGAAGAAAAATATTACACTTGAATCACTTGTTGCAAAAAGAACAGAGCAAATTTTAAAGACCCAGGATATAACGATTCGTATGGCAGCATCCCTGGCTGAAACCAGAGACAACGAAACTGGTAATCATATTATCAGGACTCAACGCTATGTTGAGGTACTCGCCAGGGCTTATAATGAAGTTCATAACATTGATGATGAAAGAACCATATCACTTCTCGTGAAATCAGCCCCTCTTCATGATATTGGTAAAATAGGGATTCCCGATGCTGTACTCCTTAAACCGGGGAAACTGGAAAAGGATGAATTCGATATCATGAAAACTCATACCAGTATTGGTGATGAGGCGCTGGAGAAAGCTGAAAAAGAAAACGGTAGATCTTCATTCTTAAATCTTGCACGGGAGATAGCCCTTAATCATCATGAAAAATGGGACGGCTCAGGTTATCCCAATGGCCTCAAAGGCGAAAAGATACCCATGTCCGGCAGAATCATGGCCATTGCCGATGTTTATGACGCACTCATATCAAAACGAGTATACAAAGCGCCATTTACCCACAGTAAGGCCGTGAGTATCATAGAAGAGGGACATGGGACACATTTTGAACCTGAACTCTGTACACTGTTCCTTCAAATTCACGAAGATTTCAGATCAATTGCTCTGGAGCTGGCTGAATCTGATGAAGTAAAAGAGGCTCTGGCTCGGTAGACTGAAACAAAAAAGTCCCCCCATGAGGAGGACCGTTTCAGATATAATTTCAAGATCAATCTCAATATTGAGACCTTACAGGATCAGTTAAAAAGTGGTTTTATCTCTTTAAAACTTTCTGATGCTTTCTCAATTGTTTCCTGTATATCCTCTCTCTTATGAGCATATGAGAGAAACCAGTTGTGGTGAGGATGAAGGTAAACACCTCTTTTAGCCATGGCAGATGAAAAAGCCTGGTTATGATACATATCAGGATCATCAGGAAATGTCATAAAAGGGATGGAATCGGGACCCGTGAGATTCACTTTAAATCCCTCAGCGGCAGCGGCATCCCTCAATCCGTCTTTAAGCATCTTACCCACTTCAAACATATGTTTCTGTACATCCAGTTTCTCCATCTCATTCAGACAATGCATGGCGGCAACCATGGGCACTGAGGATGTCCAGAAGGTACCTGTGATAAATAGGCTGCCTGCGGCCTTCTTTAACTCGGGAGTCCCCATCAGAGCGGCAATGGGATAACCGTTTGCCAGGGATTTACCCATGGTGACCATATGAGGATGAGCACCGAAGTAACTGTGAGAACCTTTTATGGAGAGCCGGAAGTTGGCTCTGATATCATCCATGATAAAGAGTGAACCTTCCTTATCACAGAGAGATTCCACAAGAGGATACCAGCTCTTCTCAGGCATTACCTGGTCTATGTATGTGGGATGATGGTAGGGAGTCAGAATAATACAGGCGATTTCATCCTTGTAGGTTTCAAAGAGTTCCTTCAGAGCTTCTTCATCCCCGTAAGGAAAGGTATGCACATAATCCTGCTCATCAAGAACGGGAAACTTGTTTGTTGAACACCAGTTGGCAGATCCATGGTAAGCACCGCCGGCCATAAGGACCCTTCTTTTTCCTGTATGTACACGGCTGGCGGTGACAGCCAGCGTAGTGGCATCTGTACCGTTCTTTGCAAATACTGACCAGCCCATACCATCGATCAGACCCGTCAGGCGTTCTGCAAGGTCTACAAAGACGGGAGAGGGACAGTTTAAGAGGTCACCCTTCTTAAGCTGTTCAATAGCGGGAGTATCCACAACAGGATTACCGAAGCCCAGAATCATTGAACCAAAACCACAAAGGTAGTCGATATATGAATTACCGTCGGCATCCTTTACACGGCAGCCCTCTCCTTCGGTAAAGAAATAGGGAAACTCTCCCGGAACCGTGAATCCGGGACTCTTTGAACCGTAGATTCCGCCGGGAATAACTTTAACAGCCCTTTCAAATATGGACTGACTCTTGCTGTATCTTTCGTTTGCACTCATTTCATCAATTCTCCAAATCGGTCCAGAAGAGGAAACAATCCCTGAATCATGGGAAGTCTACCTTTAAGCATTACTTTTCCGCTTCCAAGCTCGGCCATGGCAGCGACCTGACCAGTAAGGACTCCATAACATGTATCAATACTGGCAAATTCAAGAACAGCATTGGCTGTTTTAAGATCCGCTCCGGGAGTAAAGGTCATTTTTTTATTCTCAATTGTGATGGTACCGGAGATTTCAGGATTTTCGACAATTAACACAGCAATTGTGCCTGCGGGAATAGCTGCAGATTTCACCTTTACCCAATGATCATAATTATATATTTCGCTGACTCCCCTGAGTGCCGCAGTCAGTAATAGACGGGTTTTCTTCTCAATCCCTTCTTTATCATCTTTTTCAGGAACAAAGCTCATTGCCTTGCTCACAGCGCCGGCACAGCTCTGGAAAGCCTTAAGAGCCTTAGAAAATCCTCCCCCTGTGGGATAGGGAATAAAGGCCCCCCTGGAACCACTGAGGGTATCTGACATGGCTTCACAACTTACAAACTTAAGAACAGCACCCCTGGTTCCTCCATTAAAGGAGATAAGATTCTCAATACCTTCGGGGGCTTTCAGCTTCATGGCGTACTGTCCGGCAGGCAGACTATTTTTTAACTCTGAATCAAGTGAAATCAGAGCCTGTATTAAACTTGCTACTACCCCGCTGCGCACCGCGGCAACGGTCTGGGCATAGGGCTTACGAATATTACTCATATATCCTCCGGAGGCAGATTATCACAAAGGAGCTCTAGATGGCAATTGTAATAGTTTGTCTATCATTTTTTTATTTGTTTATTCATCGCTTTTTCTCTAATATTAAATCCAGTAGAATCATTAAGAAAAGGTAAGATAATGAAAAAGAAATTTCTTGGAAATTCAGATATTAAAATCACTCCCATAGGACTGGGAACCTGGGCCATAGGCGGAAGCTGGGCCTGGGGATGGGGAGAACAGGAAGATGAAGCCTCCATCAAAACCATCCATGCCGCTCTTGAAAAAGGAATCAACTGGGTCGACACGGCTCCTGCCTACGGCCTGGGTAATTCTGAAATTATTACCGCCAGGGCCATCAGAGAATCTTCCTACGATCCCTATATTTTTACAAAATGCGGTATCAGATGGAATGAGAAGGGAGAGACAGACATCTGCCTGGAACCGAAATTTATTGCCGGTGAGTTTGAAAATTCACTGAGACGGATGAAACTGGAAACCATAGATCTTTACCAGGTTCACTGGCCCACAGACGAGAAGAATCTGGAAGGTGCCTGGACTCTGATGGCGGATTACCTGAAACAGGGAAAAATACGGGCATTGGGTGTATCCAACTTTTCAGTAGAGCAGATGGAACTGGTTTCTCAAATTGCCCCCATCACCACAGTACAGCCTCCCTACTCCCTTATATTTCCAGAAGTTGAAAAAGAGATACTCCCCTACTGCAGCAAACATAATATTGGAGTCATCAACTATTCCCCCATGGCTTCGGGACTCTTATCCGGCAAGATGTCAAAAGAGAGAATTACAGCCATGGACGATACCGACTGGCGGAAAAAGAGTGAGCACTTCAAAGAACCAAAGCTGAGTAAGAATCTTGCCCTGGCCGATCTGCTTGCAGATATTGGAACAAACCATAACTGCACAGCCGGAGAAGTAGCCATTGCCTGGACCCTTCATAATCCTGCAATAACTGGAGCCATTGTAGGAATGAGAGCGCCTTCTCAGGTGGATGGTGTTATTCATGCCGGTGAAGTAGAGCTAAGCAGTGATGAGCTCAAGCGGATAGCGGATGCCTCAGCCTGATACTGAACTTTCCCGGAAAGAGGCTGCAGCCTTTCTGCTGAACTATCATCATCTTGATCATCCTAAGAGTCTGCAGGGTAAAGAATCTGTTCTCTCGTATATCAGGAAAGTGGGATGCATACAGTTTGATCCCCTGAATGTCTGCGGCCGTAATCCGGACCTGGTACTTCAATCCCGTATCAGGGATTACAGTCAGAACTGGCTCAATGAATCTCTGTATGAAGATCGTACGCTGATAGACGGCTGGGACAAGATGATGGCAATCTCAAGCGCCGGTGACTGGCCACTCCTGGGCAGGCGTAGAAAAGAGATGTACTCTTCCTACCTGGGCCGCTATAAGGGAGTAGAAGAACATCTCTCCTACTATCTGGAAGAGATCAGCAAGCATGGACCCCTCTCCTCCCTCTATTTCAAGAATGATAAAAAGGTTAATTGGGCCTGGGGAAGCTCCCGTGTTGCCAAGGCGGCTCTGGAGGGACTCTTCTTCGAAGGTAAACTCTCAATACATCACAGAGAGCATTCAAGACGCGTCTATGATCTCACAGAGCGCCTGCTGCCCGAGTCGATCCGTAATATGCCTGACCCTTTTAATAGTGAGGATGAATACCATAAAGCCCATATAATCAGAAGAATCAGTTCTGCCGGTATTGTCGGTTTTACTTCAAGAGATTTCTGGTATGGGATTTCAGGATGCAGCATGAAATGTATCCGACAAAAAATAAAGCTGCTGCAGGATGAAGGCCTGATCAGAAGAGTCGTTATAGAAAACAGCAGCAGAGAGTGGTATGCCCCTTCCCGGAACATGGATGATTTTTTCTCGTCCTACGACAATCACGGCTACGGTGATAAAGCAGTTATCCTTGCTGCTCTGGATAATATCATGTGGAACAGAGAACTGATTGAAGATATTTTTGATTTCAAATACAGATGGGAGGTCTACACCCCCGCGATCAAGAGAGAATACGGCTACTATGTGCTGCCCATTCTTTACAAAGGAAGATTGATCGGGCGATGCGAACCCTATCTTGAACGCAAGACAAACAGACTCCTCTTAAAGGGATTCTGGCTGCAGGAGGGGATTGAATTGGATGACGATATAATTGGTGCACTGCGTTTGATGTTTGCTGAGTTCTGCCGTTTTCTTGGTGCTGACAAAATGGTGACAATCCCTGCTTTAGGCCGCACTTACCGTACGGCCTTTAAAGGAATTACCTCTTCAGCAATATAAGATTAACACGGAAGGGAGGCTGGTCCTCCATCTTCCCTTTGCTTATCTGAGAAGCATAGGCGATATAATCCCCGTCCCCCCAGTTCACAACAGTTTCGGTATCTGCAGGGATGGGCCATTCTTGGTCTTTAGATTTCAGGATGATGGAATCTGTGTCTGCTGCCGGAAGGACTGAGAGTCCATCAAGTGCCGCACCTTCTCTTAATCCTTCAGATATCCATGCAATCTGTTCTTCCCCTTTATACAGTGTTAAATCACTGATAGGACCATCGGGTCTTTTCATATGATTGTATCTATAGGATTCAGCATTTTCGAGTTGAAATCTACTTTTTTCTGTATCCAGAGTATATGCAATACGTATTTCACCATCGGATTGGATAATCAACTGACCGTCTATAATTTCAAGGGATGAAATCTCACCTGAAACCCTTGGTATAAAAACCTCATTCTGCGGGGGTTGCTCACTCTGAGGAAGACTCTTACATGAGACTAAAGGGATGAAAACAAGTAACAGTATTAAGGAGTATCTGGACATCAGTGGCTCCTCTCAAAAGGTATACTGGTAATATTTCTCTCTTCTTCAACAAAAATTACTTTCTCAAGATAATTTAATGAGCGGCCGGAAGGGGCAGTGGCATCATAATAAAAGATCAGATTGGCCCAGTCATTATAGTCATTATGAGTCCCCAGAACAGTGTCATTGCTTGGGTTTATATTTTCACTTACAGATGAATCAATGATTTCATCACCATTCAAGTCAACATCACCATTCCAGTTAACATCACCAGAAGCAGATTGTCTGAGTCCCAAGGATTCATCCAAAGAGTTTTCATTTAGTGAACCGCCAGCTCCATAGGAATAATCCATATTGTATGTACTGCTGAAAGGACCATCTATAAAATCAATTGGTAATAATGTCAGTTCACCATACCCATAATCAGGATCAGTTTCATCATAATAATTTGCAGGGTAGGATTTAACCATCAGATCTGCCCATTTCATGTCACCGGAGCTTTTATAAAATCTTTCATAGTAATACCGGTCCCACTCATTTGTACCGATTCTCGGCAGCCCACTTAGCTGGTATAGATAATTCATGATACTGTAATAATTAGGCTTATAATTCAGAGTTTCATTACCACCATGATTCAAACCCAGATTATGACCGAACTCATGCATAATAGTAGAAGCCTGTTTATTGACAACATAATTTTCAAAATTTTCCTGACTTAATCCCAAAGTGGAATTAGTTCCGAATCCTAGACCCCAGTTAGCAAGTGTTATCAGAAACTCATTTCCACCTTCTCCGGGTCTATTCCATGCGACACCCGATGAACCATTTCCTCCATCACTCTGCTGAGATGAACCCATGACCATAAAGTAGAAGATTTCATCTTTATTATTCGGCATCTTAGCTGCTTTAATCTCATCAACAAATACATACCCTGTTGGGGAGCCATCTAAAACATTCTCAGCAAGAAAAATAGATTTGTTATATGCAAAAATATGGCTCCTGTTACTTAAATTATAACGAGTAACCCCGCGTGTACCGACTTCGGTATATTCCTTATACAAACCAGTATTTCCAACATCAAAATGCAAGGCGATACCATTCTCTAAAAACCTGGCAACAACCCTGTCCAGAGCTTTTTCCTGTAGCATCATTCCTGCATCAGTAGTTGTAGGATTCATCAGTGCAACATGGACAAAAAGGTCAGGGATTCCGGGTCTGGCACCATATTCAAAAAGTGGGTATCCAAAAAAACTGGTCCCATCCACTTCCGCTATATCGGGAATACCATCTGAATCAGCATCAACCGTACTGTCATCCCAGGTATAATTTATATAACTTGATTCATCTTTACAGGACAGTAACAGAACCGCCGCAACCATCAAGAGTATTAAAATTCTTTTCATATTATCCTCACAACACATTTAATAATAACTATTATACACTCCCCACATCATAGATTCTTCCTTTGCAGCCGATTTTTCAATATATCTTGTTGACATTTCACATAGTAATAATTACTATTGCCATATATTAGCTATGGCTAATAACATTTGGAGGTTATAATGAGCATATTAGTTGGAAAGAAAGCACCAGATTTTACTGTACCCGCCGTCAGCGGCAAGGGTGTACTTGTTGATGAGTTCACTCTCTCTGAGGCATTGAAGGGAAGATATGGCCTTGTCTTTTTCTATCCCCTTGATTTCACCTTTGTCTGCCCTTCTGAGCTTATAGCTCTTGATCATAAAATGAAGGAATTCACTGAGCGGAATGTAGAAGTTGTCTCAGTATCTATAGATAGTCACTACACACACTTTGCATGGAGAAACACTCCTGTTAATGAAGGTGGTATCGGTGCTGTTAAATACACTATGGCTGCAGATATGAATCATGAGATTGCCAGGGCCTATGGTGTAGAATCTGAGGGCGGAATGGCATTCAGGGGTGCTTTTATTATCGATAAGGAAGGGATTGTACGTTCTCAGATAGTCAATGATCTCCCTTTGGGAAGAAATATAGAAGAGTTACTAAGACTGATTGATGCAGTTCAATTTACCGAGGAACACGGAGAAGTGTGTCCTGTAAACTGGAGAAAGGGTGATAAAGGAATGAATGCCTCACCTGAAGGAGTAGCTTCCTACCTTGCGGATAATGGAGATAATCTTTAATTACTGTCTGAGGGTCCTCAAGGGGGCCCTCAAATATGCTGGACAAGGCCGGCATCCTCTGCAAAATCAAATTCATCAGGATAATTTTCCAACTCCGCCATTGTCAGGCTATATAGTTTGAAATGATCCAGCGGATGATCTTCCTTGAGGTAAACCGCCTCTTCTCTGGCTATTTCTCTGTCCATATAGACACCGGCAATTTCTTCATTCTCTTCTATAAAGTAGAACCTCTGTACCATAATTACCCTCCTGGCCGCTCATGCGAAATCACTCGAAGCAACAATCAGCAGTGCATACTTTAAATTTAGCATACCAGCGGTCTTTGTCAAATTAATCAGTATGAATTCGTATACCTCTTTGACCGAAAGATTCAGATTCGACTATACTGATTTACAGTAGTATTAGAATAAATAATTAAGGATTATATTTATGGATTTTTTTGACGTTGTAGCCAGACGTTTCAGTTACAGGAAGAGTCTCGACTCAACTCCTGTCCCCCTGGAAGATCTGAAAAAGATAGTTCAGGCAGGTCTTGATGCACCTTCCGGAAAAAATGAACAGACTACAAGATTTATTATTATTCAGGACCCCCATGTTGTAGAGAGCATCAAGGTCATGACAGGTGCAAACGGTTCTATGGCTACTGCACCGGCCTATATAGCTGCTCATATAAATAAAAAGCCTGTTGCAACCTATTCAGGGCACTTTTTTGACTTTGAAGACTGTGCAGCAGCCGTAGAAAATATTCTTCTTGCAGCCACTGCCCTCGGTTATTCAACTGTCTGGATTGACGGATGGCTCCGTGTTGACGGCAGAGCCGAAGAGATAGGAAAACTCTGCTCACTTGATTCAGAGCGGATCATCAGAATACTCATTCCCATAGGAAATGCTGTGATGGAACAGAAAAGACCCCTTAAAAAGGGATTTGATGAGAGAGTCAGTATAGTCTGATCAATATAATTGTGAACTTACTTACCGGGTCTAACACGGGAAGTGGCTTCACCCTCATAGGGGTTCTCGGGCCAGTAATGTTTTGGATAGCGGCCTCTGAGTTCCTTGCGCACCTCCCCGTATGTATTATCCCAGAAACTTTTTAGATCCTTTGTCATCTGAATCGGTCTTTGTGCCGGATTGAGCAGTCTGAACAGCAGGGGGATTTCTCCGGCAAGCAGAGGTGTCTCTGTCAGGCCGAAGACTTCCTGAAGCCTGACATCAAGTGCAGGAGAAGCAGGATCTGAGTAGTCGATGCGGATTCGGCTTCCCGAGGGGACCTGAAAGCGCTCAGGAATATGGCGGTCCAGAAACTGGATCTGCTCCCAGTCCAGCAGTGAGACAATGCCGTCTTTCAGCTTTCCCTCGAGTCTCCCCTTTACCAGAAGGGGTAAAAACCATCTTTCAAGAGTGAGAAGAAGATCATCCTCTCCCAATGCAGGCCAGCCTTCGGGACATCTTTTCAGATTTCCCGCAAAACGGAGTCTGTTAAGACAGGCATGATCCTCTTTGCTCCAGGGTAGATTGAAGAGTCCCTTTTTTCGGAACAGCTCAGGGAGAATGGCAGGCAGTTCAGCATCACTGCTGTCAACAGGAATACTCTTTGACTTTAAAGCCAGTGAGGCTATGCAGCTGATATTCCGGCAGCTCAGCCTCTGTTTCTGCTCATCCCAGGACCACTCTTTTTTGTCTGTAATAAGAGCAGAGAGTTCCTGAAATATAAGAGTTTCGCTAAGTGGGACTGCCAGAAAGCAGGCAGGTATCTGGGCTCCCCCTCCTACAAGGGGAGCGATCAGATAATCCTCGGACTGCAGAGGATCTTCGGGGAGGAGCCGGCAGTTACTGCCGCCGGAGAGCTGATAGACTCTTTCACCCCTGATTTTTGCGATTCTGTCGGGATATGAGTGACAGAGCAGCTCGGCAGATGCATCTGGCTCCAGGGCCTCACGCCTTACGGCTCCTCTGCTCAAAAAACTCTTCC
This sequence comes from Oceanispirochaeta sp. M1, assembly GCF_003346715.1. Lineage (NCBI taxonomy): Bacteria > Pseudomonadati > Spirochaetota > Spirochaetia > Spirochaetales > Spirochaetaceae > Oceanispirochaeta > Oceanispirochaeta sp. M1. The sequence continues at coordinate 163,652 of NZ_QQPQ01000003.1, read as the reverse complement.
AGCTCCTTACAATTGAATTAACCCGTTTATTAGATCCGTCTCTCCCTGATTTCAGGTATTCCAGGCGAAGTCTGATATCTGATCCCTTTCTGGAAGATAGCCAGTCACCCTCAGTAAGCAGTGCCGCCAGGGCACAGGCAGTCTGTTCAAGATCTGTATCCCGAAAACGTTCCAGCATATGTGCCAGCCGGGGATGTACGGCATAACGGCTTAGTTTTTTCCCCTCTTCACTCAGTTGTCCGTTGCGGCCTGTTATCTCAAGCAGATTCAGAAGCTCTTTGGCCTGGTAGTAATGGGCGGGGGGGGGATCATCAATCCATTTAAGATCCTCCGGATTCTTTGCTCCCCACAGAAGAATCTCCATAATAAGAGGAGCCAGATCGGCATTAAATATTTCAGGGGAAGTAAAGTCATCCATCAGACGCTCATCATTTTCCGACCAGAGGCGGATACACATCCCCTCTCTGAGTCGACCGGCTCTACCTGCCCGCTGAGCAGCAGAAGCCTTTGATACAGCTCCGGTTTTAAGACGGGTCAGACCGGCATTGGGATCAAAAGCCGGTTTACGTTCCAGCCCTGTATCAATAACACAGCTTATACCCGGAATTGTCAGACTGGTTTCGGCAATTGAAGTGGCGGCTACGATCATACGCCTTTCTCCGGGATTCAGCACACGATCCTGCTCAGAGGGGCTGAGGCGTCCGTACAAAGGCAATAGGTCCAGGTTTGAGGGGATACCTATATGGTGTCGCAGATCACCGAGAACTGACTGGATTTCCCTCTCCCCCGGGAGAAAGATAAGAATATTACCCGTACTCTGTTCAAGACCTTCAAGAACGGCCCTGAGAATTCTTTTATTCTCAGGTCTTATGCCCAGGGGCTGGTCATCCCGTTTTATACTGACTGGAAACATTCGCCCTTCACTCTCAAGATAGAGGAAATCTCCAAAAACTTTTTTAAGGACCCCGGTCTCAGGAGTCGCCGACATAATCATAATTTTCAGATCTGGACGCAGATTGGTCTGAACATCCTGAAGAAAGGCAGCGGAAAGGTCTGTGAAAAGATTTCTTTCATGAAACTCATCCATTATGACCAGAGAGATTCCTTCAAGAAATGGATCATCCTGAATCATTCGGACAAAGACACCCTCGGTCACCAGTTCAATTTTGGCATCCTCTGAACACTTAACATCCCCTTTGACCCTGTAACCGATAAGGTCCCCTGTCCTTCTTCCGCAGAGAGAGGACATATATCTTGCAAGAGAACGGGCGGCCAGACGCCTGGGTTCCAGTATTATGATTTTCCCGGTACAGAGCTTCTCCTCCATAAGAAAAAGGGGAAGAACCGTGGACTTACCTGCTCCGGGATCGGCCTGAAGAACTATTGTCCTGTTCTCAGCCCAGTTTTTTTTCAAATCAGGGAAGAGAGCAGATACTGGATATGTAGAAAAATCAGCCTTTGTCATCTGAAACTAGAGTATCTTATACGGGGGTTTATGGGAATTCATATTTATCTTCTCCCGTGCTATGCTTGCTCCAATGAATAATAAAGCACTTGACCGTAAAATAAAGCGGCATATCATCGCCACAGAGAATAAAATCTTCATGGCAATACAGCCCGGCCTAGAAGAGGCTGGTGAAATTGAACTTCAAAAAATGAATCTCGATGTTAAAAGAGAAATAGAACCTGGAAGCCTCACATCCACAGCAAAACTGGAAGATCTGTGGCGCCTTGTCCTGACCGGAAGAAGTTTTTCAAGGATCTATCTGAGGCTCAAAGAATTTAAAGCCGAAGGATTCAAGGAACTCAAGAAGAAAATTGAGTCCATTCCCTGGGAACTTTACTTAAATGAAGGCTGTGAATATAGAGTCCGAATAACAACAACACACTCCCGGCTCCATGTACATGATAAAATAATCAAGGCTCTGCACCACTCCATGTCTGAGCATTTCATCGCCCTGGAGGGGCGGTCTCCCAGACTGACAGAGAGTAAAGAGAAAGACCCCACAATTCAGACAGTTGTCATCAGAGCTGTGGATGATCACTTCACAATCAGCCTTGACGCCGGTGGCGGAGCTCTTTATGAGCGGGGCTACAGGCAGAATATAAATGAAGCACCCCTTAAGGAGAATATTGCCTCGGCTCTCCTTATTCTCGCTGGAATAGAACAGAAATCCCTGATAATTGACCCCATGTGCGGCAGTGGAACCTTCTCTTTGGAAGCCCTGAGTATGACAGCAGGATGCCTGACATCAACAAAGCGTCATTATCCCTTTGAATACTGGCCCTCCTTCCGCCCCGTACGATACGACTGGCTTATCAAACAGTTAAAAGAGGCCGAAAATAAGGCAATTGAAGTACTGGCTAGCGATATTGATGAAAAGAGTCTTGAAGCAGCCCGAATGAACCTGAGCCTCCTGGAGAAACAGTCTGGACTTGATACTTCAGGCTGCAGAATTGAGACAAAAGACTTTTTCATTGCCTCCGACTCGGTACTGAATAACAAAGATTCATCACTTTTGATTATAAATCCACCCTATGGAAAGCGTCTCGCCTTAAAGGATCAGTTGGAGTTTTTCAGAAATATTGGAAAAATGCTGAAGACTGAATACAAAGGAATGGACTGGGGTATTATTGTCCCCGGTCTGGAATGTGAAAAAGCGCTGGAACTTAAATGGAAGAAGAAATATCTGTTTAAAAACGGCGGATTTCCTGTGAGTTTCATCATCGGATGCTCTTAGAGAGTCCCGATGCAGCCGGATAATACATATGAAAAAGAGTAGAACCCGGCTGTACTGAGACCGTTTATTTCTTTACCCACTTATCCTCAAGGAGAGGACTGTATGCTTCCATTGCATCAATCAGGGGCTTTGGAGAATCTTCGATAAGAAGTGTTCTGCTGTGACTCTCCTTGAGAAAACCCTCTTTTACAGTATGAGAAAACTGATCCAGCAGGGGCTGATAAAATCCTGAAATATTGAGCAGCGCGACGGGTTTTGTATGAAACCCGAGCTGACTCCAGGTAAAGGCTTCCAGGATCTCTTCAAAGGTACCTATCCCCCCGGGCAGTGCGATAAAACCTTCAGAAAGCTCGTGCATTTTCTGTTTTCTGATATGCATATCAGGGACGACTACAGTCTCAACACCCCTGAGAGGAGCTACTTTTTTGTGAATAGCCTCAGGAATTATACCAGTGACCCGGCCTCCTTCGTCTAAAACGCTTTGAGCCAGAATACCCATGAGTCCGACATTTCCACCACCGTAAACCAGGTGGATATTTCTTCTGCAGAGCTCCTGTCCCAGCTCCGCAGCTGCATTCTGATAAACTTCAGAAAATCCTGTACTTGATCCGCAAAAAACGCATATACTGTTCATTCTTGAACTATAGCTGTATTTTAAAATCGACTCAACTCTGTACTTTGCTGATTTTTCACAGCCTGAAGGAGTTTCAATGTTTAACTACTGCCCAAAATGCCGGAGACCCTCTCCGGATTTTATAGATAATAAAAAAATATCCTGCCCGGATTGCGGCTTTACCATATATCAGAATACGGCAGCAGCGGTTGCTGTTCTTGTAAAAGTTGAAAAGCGCTATATAATTTTGAGAAGGGGCCGTGAACCCGGCAAGGGTATGCTGGATCTACCGGGCGGATTTATCGATCCGGGAGAATCGGCAGAAGACAGCTGCCGCAGAGAAATAAAGGAAGAGCTTGGGGTGGAGATCTCAAATCTTCGCTATATTTCAAGCCATCCGAATATTTATCCCTATAAAGATGTAACCTATCATACCTGTGATATGTTTTTTATAGCAGAATGCATGGATAAAAACTTTGTCCGGCAGGAAGATGAGATTGACGAGATACTCCTTCTGGACAGGAAGGAGATAGACATAGAACAGTTTGCCTTTGAATCTATCAGAATCTTATTAGATGAGCAGCTGCATAAAATTTCCCGGGAATGATTTAGGGAATACAAGGAGACAATATGCTTTCATTAACACATGAAATGAAAGAAGAAATAAAACTGGCATGTATGGATATGCCCGACGGTGAAATAAACAGAATGATCCGCAGGGGTATCTCCGCATTTCGACTGCTGGTGCTGGGATGCCAGACCAACTCTGTTCCTCTGATGCTTCAGGCCATAGATATGGGTGCGGATATCAACGGACGGGATCAGGAATCCTGGACTCCTCTAATGCATGCGACCTACTACAATAACCATGAAGCCATTGACTATCTTCTTTATCAGAATGTGATGATCCATACACGCTCGGATCAGGGAGAATCAGCGGTCTACATAGCTCAGAAGGAACGTAATGAGTCTACGGTGAATCTATTTAATGACCGCCTCTATAAAATAAGAATGAAACATGCAGGAATTCTTATTGAAGCACTGAAAACAATAGAGGAAGAACGAAAAAAACCGGCTGAAGCCCGTGACAGAAGAGCTCTTGCTCTCTCCTGCATCGACAGAGCCTATGTCTGGTGGGTTGGTGAAGAACACCCCGAGAAAGTCATCAGACTGTTCTGCAAGGCCTATCAGCTTGATCCCAGGGTCGGAGCATTCCCCTATGCCTCCATACTGGCCAGCTCAGGCAAACTTGAGGAATCTCTTGATATTCTGGAATTGATTCAAAGAAGACACTGGACTACCATCCCCAGGGAAGGCATGGTTGAGAGCGGTCTTTTTGTTAATCTGGAAGAATCACCCCGCTGGAAACGGGTCCTCAAACGATGGCCTTTACATAGCTAATTTTCAGCAGCCTCATATTTCTTCATGGCATCTTCCACAATGGGCTCGATAGTATTAAGTCTCAGGATTTTCAGGGCATCAGCCTGATTGTATAAATCCCCTTCTAGCTTATTGAGTTTCTGTTTCGCTTCTGTGAGTTTATGATTTGTAGCTGCAAAACTCTCGGTAATTTTTCCAGCCTCACCATTAAGTGCCATATCAAGTTCATAAAGAGTTTCGTCCAGATTAAGCAATGTTTCTACAATTTCAAGCTGTTCAACCTCAATCATTTCATTCATTTCAGAATCGATAATGGCCTTACTTGCCAGCGCCCTCTCGGTATCCCTTCTTTGAGAACAGGAAGTGAGAATTATTAGAGTAATAAATATATTCATAGCCGGCCGGAACTTCATACTTCTATTCTAGGTTTTCCCCGGGGGCAGCATCAATACCCCTTTCAATTTTCTTTAATAACCTTTTTCTTCTATGCAGCAGTGCATCGTGTTGCTGAGGGTTCTGTGAAGGGAGTTCTCGAAGCAGGGTATCAATCAGTGTCAAAGCGCCCTGAAGATCTTTTTTTCTATGTTCCAGATACTTGGCCATCTCCACGGCGGCAAAGGGAGATAGTCTTCTTTTGAGAACGGACTCCCATAACTCAGAGGCCTTCTCCCACTCTCCCCTGCGTTTCAGGTAGAGAGAAAGAAAGACCTCCCCGGCGGGATCAGAATGCCTCACAGCCTCTTCAAGATATCCAACCCCTCTCTTATCATTCCTGTCCAGAAGAAAGCGCCCCAGGGCGCAGGAATCTCTGAATGAAAGGCTGTCGGGATTTATCAGAAAATCTTCCAACTCCTTTAAGAGAACAGCAAGTGAGAGAATATCCATGTCATTGTGTTCCATCACCCTGTTCATATCGGGATGATCACCATTTCTCAGAAAGGAGAACCAGATATCGGGAATTTCCGCACCCGGGATATCGTCTGTTCGATGAATATCCAGCAACTCTTTCTCCACAGTCCCCAGGCGGCAGTTGGGCATCCTGTTCTTAAAAAGAGATCTTACGGGATACAGAAGATCCAGTTGATCTCCCATAGGGCAGTGAAATCTGTTCATGAGAAATCTGGTTTCCAGCAGTGGTTTATCAAATGACTTACCGTTGTATGAGATAAAAAGAGAGCTTTTCCGGATTTCCTCATCAAGAAAATTCAGCATAGCAGGCTCTCCCGGATAATCCTTGAGAAAATACTGGGTGATATGAAACTCATCTCCAACGGGTCTGCCGACACCAACCAGAAAGGCAATACTACCTGCCCCTCCGGAAAGTCCGGTAGTTTCAGTATCGTAAAATAGCCATTCTTCCTGATCAGGATAGGCGGCATTGAGAAGGGAGCTGCTCCTGAAGTTTTTCAACGGAGAAGGGCAGACTCTTTTTTTCACCCAGAGGTCAGGGGCAGGAGAACTCCACTCGCCCGTCAGCGATGGAAGTATAGACCCGTCATCTATTTTAGAACCCGGTGAAGCAGCAGCTATTCTACCGCCCGGATGAACAGTCTCCTTCCGGGCTGCCTTCTGTGCTTTCTTCAGCCTCGACAGGCGATCGGAAAGGCCGGGTTTCATGTTCTTTCTCCGAGCCAGACTCTTAAAAAATCTCTGGTAAGCAGCCGGGGGTTGGATTCGAACTGATCCTGCTGATCAGGAGGACCGACACAGGAGGGACATCCCTCTGCGCAGCTGCAGTCAGCCACAAGATCCAGACTGGCCTTGAAGATCTCTGTCATTTTCGCAGTGAAATTATCAGCAAGCCCGATTCCTCCGGGATATGTATCATAGATAAAAACTCCGGGACACTCAAAATGGGGGTCTCTCACCCTTCCGGAAACTCCAATATCCGTTCCACGGCAGAGGAGGAACAGAGGAGCCGTATTTCTGATGAGTGTAGCTACCCTTGAAAGAACCGGAGCCTGCATCAGATCGGGGATCATGGCAAATGCCTCTCCCCCGGGTGTATCTTCTGTGAGAGAGAGAAAAACAGATCTTGTATGGATCTCCTCTTCAGGCAGGTGGATTTCGCCGTAACCAATATTTTCATGGGTCTGGAATTTGATCTTCTTGTATTTGGAGACTTCGTTTCTCAGGAGTATGTCACAGTGTTTTACAGGCTGTCCTTCCGCACTTGATTCACCATCCTCCTCCAGAACCTTGATATCAGATTTCAGAATGGAGTCGGTATAGTAGTTAACATCTGACTCTTCCACAGTACAGAGATGATTTTCAAGGTCAAGTTTTTTGACAATGTACTGTTCTCCCCTGTGCAGGTAGATGGCTTCATTGAAAATAAGCTCTCTGGCTGAGTGACTGTCCATCTCACCGATAACATTATACCGACCCTTGGTGATATCAATGATTACAACATTTTCAGAAGCTCCGGTACGCAGGGATATCTGCTCTGAAGGATAGGAGCGGTCGGCCCAGTACCAGCTCTCCCCTGTATAACGGAGAACGCCGTTCTCTTCCAGATAAGATAACAGGGCAGATATATCACCGGGGAATCCCTCTCCCTTGCGGAAGGGAATCTCAAAGGCGGCGCACTTTAGATGATCCAGAAGAATAAAGAGGTTATCCGGATCAATAAAACCGGATTCCGGATTGGAACCGAAAAAATATTCGGGTGTCTGAACCAGATACTGATCCACCGGAGAGCTTGAAGCTATGAAAAAAGCGGCCGAAAGATCCGAACTGCGCCCTGCACGTCCTGCCTGCTGCCAGGAGGAGGAAATAGAACCGGGAAATCCTGCCAGAACAGCGGCATCCAGCCCCCCGATATCGATGCCAAGCTCAAGGGCATTTGTAGAGACGACTCCCTGAATATCCCCTTCACGAAGGCCCTTCTCAATTTTTCTCCGTTCACCGGGAAGATATCCCCCCCTGTAGGATTCGACTTTAATACGCGAATTATCATTATAGATATTCTGCAGCCTTTTATTGATATAGGAAGCAACAAGTTCTGTCTTGACCCTGGACCGGGTGAATACGATGGTCTTGATTCCGCTTTTCAGAAGACGGACTGCCATCTGCTGAGAACTGTGAACAACGCCCTTACGGATTCCCTGCACAGGATCCACCAGTGGAGGATTGTAAAAAACAAGATGTTTTTCTCCTGAGGGGGCACCGTTAATATCCACCAGAGTGACTGGCCTTTCGATAATAGCCTGGGTCAGATCAGCGGGATTCCCTATGGTGGCACTGCAGCAGATAAACTGGGGATCACTGCCGTAAAAAGCGGCAATACGCTTCAGGCGTCTTAATAAATTACACATATGGGAGCCGAATACTCCCCTGTAGGTATGAACCTCATCCAGTACGATATAACGGAGTGATTTAAAAAAATCTATCCATTTGGGATGATTGGGGAGTATGCCGGAGTGAAGCATATCCGGGTTGGATATTATGATGCGCCCCGCCTGTCTGGCGGACATACGAAGTGAGCCGGGTGTATCTCCATCATAGGTGCATATTTTAACTGGAATATCATCTCCCAGAACAATATCATTTAGAGCGGACTGCTGATCCTGACTGAGAGCCTTGGTTGGAAAAAGATAAAGTGCCCTGGATTCCTTCTCCTCAAGCAGAGTCTTAAGAACGGGAAGATTATAACAGAGGGTCTTTCCTGATGCCGTTGGTGTGACAACACAAAGGTCTTCACCCCTCTCTGCGGCAGCGTAGCATTCAGCCTGATGGCTGTAAAGTTTTGTTATGCCTCTGGATTCAAGGGCCCCTCTGACAAGAGGGGGAAGAGAGTCAGGAATGGGCTTATAATGCCCCTCTTTTGAGTTAAGAATTTCCCATCGGGTAACGTTATCCATGAAAGATGGATTATTTTTAAGTTCATTCAAAAAAGGTCTTAAATCACTCATAAATACAGCTTAACATAATTTTAGGAGTTTGCATCTATTTTGATCTTAATTCCCCCTTAAGTGTATGCAAAACACGGTCTATGCCTTATTATTCTTTGTTAAAAATCAATGAGAAATATGAGAGCTTTGCGAAGTTTCTTGACCTCAGGATTTGAAGGCCTATAATGAAAAGAAACCGTAAACGGATTATAAGCGTTCCAGCAAAACCCGGAGATAATTTTTTATGACAAAACCATTGAGCATCATTCTTGGAGGAGGTAAAGGAACTCGCCTCTACCCTCTCACTAAAGAACGGGCCAAACCTGCAGTCCCTTTCGGCGGAAAATTCCGCCTGGTTGATATCCCTATTTCAAACTGTATCAATTCCGGACTCAGAGATATATTCATCCTTACACAGTTTAATACTGCATCTCTTCATTTTCACATCAGCAGCACTTACCGCTTTGACACATTTTCCGGTGGATTTGTAGAGGTACTGGCAGCAGAGCAAACTTTTGACAATGAAAGCTGGTATATGGGTACTGCCGATGCAGTAAGGAAAAATCAGTTCCATTTTCATTCCCAGGAACCGACGCATTATATCATTCTTTCGGGAGATCAGCTCTACAGAATGGACCTGAAGGATTTCTTCAAACAGCATATGGCCAGTGGTGCGGATGTCACGATTGCGGCTACTCCTGTTTCACGCAGGGATGCGGATCAGCTGGGAATCCTGCAGCTGGACAACCGGGGATTTATCAACAGCTTTCTTGAAAAACCGGGGCCCGATAAAAATATTGATGAATACCGTATGCCCGCCCTTAAAAAGACCACCGAGGGCATCCCTGAGCATAAGGACTATCTTGCCTCCATGGGTATCTATATTTTCAATGCAGATGCCATGGATAAGGGACTGGATAATGATTTTACTGACTTTGGTAAAGAGGTCATTCCGGCAATGATTGAAAAAGCAAAGGTTCGGGCACATGTTTACAAAGGATACTGGGAGGATATCGGTACTATCCGTAATTTCTTCGAATCAAATATAAATCTGGCTACTCCCCGCCCCTTCTTCAATCTCTATGATATGGAGTATCCCATCTATACTCACAGACGGGACCTTCCCCCCTCAAAGATCAATTCCTGCCATTTCCACAGGGCTCTGGCTTCGGAGGGATCAATTATCAACGGTGAATCTGTCGTGGACTCTCTTGTAGGAGTTAGAACAGTAATCCACAGAGGTGCCACTCTGGACCATGTATACACAATGGGAACAGATATATATGAAACCCTCAGAGATAAGGAAATAAATAAGGCCATGGGACGTCCCGATCTTGGTATAGGCCCCGGTACCGGGGTGAAGAAGGCAATTATCGACAAGAGTGTCCGAATTGGACAGGACTGCCGCATAGGTATGGATAAGACTTATCATGCAGACTTTGACGGACCCAACTACTTTATAAGAGATGGAATTATCATAATACCAAAAAAGGCAATAATACCCGACGGGACTATAATCTGATGCAGAACCCTCACCAGACATATAAACAGGTCTCCGGAAATATCTGCCGCTATACACTCAACTGGTCACCCTATGTGGAGATGGACCGCTATCTTGTACACGGCATTGTTCCTTCGGAAGGAGGAATCTTTCAGGTATATGTAAACAGAAAGGGTCAGCTTCATCTGATTCATACTGAATTGAGCCATTACGGCGGTCTGAGAAACCGGGTCAGAGAGATGATTGATCCCCTTTATATGGGACATAATCCCTATAAGGATATTATTGAAAATGAACAGTGCTTTGTGCGCTACTCAATCTTTACATCCATTACGGATATGCAGGATGTGATGAACTATCTTACGGGTTCCGAAAATTCAGGACGCTATGATGAAATTATGGTATTTGAGAAAGATCTGCTTAAGGTGAGGAAGGTCTAATCAGTTCAGGGAGCCTGAACTTCCTTCATATAGGCTGAAAGAACAATTCTGTCTGAACCCGCCAGATCAAGAGCATCAATCTCTTCGGCTGTAAACCAGCCCGTCTCCACATGTTCATGAAAGACCTGCGGCTCATCGTCAAAACTGACCGAGTACATCTCCAGGAGATACTCCTTACCCTTATGCGTAAAGGTACCGCTACCCAGAAGATCGGCTGTTTCAACTTTAAGTTCCAGCTCTTCCATCCACTCACGGACCATGGCTTCCTGAGGGCTCTCACCCTCTTCAAGCTTTCCGCCGGGAAGCTCCCACTTATTACCCAGATCTCCTCCAGGTTTTCTTTTAGCGAGGAAATACCGTCCCTGACGCTCCGCAAGGCCGGCGATTGATCTTCCTGACATCAGAGAATAAGTGCTGTGGGAACCAGAAAGTGAAGCAGTCCGACAACAAGAGATATAACTCCAAAGATATGACCCTTGTCTTCCAGGAGGTCAACAAAACTCTTCATCCAGCTTCGACTCTCTTCCAGACTCTCATAAAAGTATCCCAGTATAAAATAAGCACCAAATAGAAATCCGGTTATTGCAGGTAGTAGATCTCCAATGATAAGAACATCATCGGGAACAACTTTTAATAGAGTAAAAAGGGATGACAGTACCATAAGCGCCCCTAGAATAATCTTGAACCTGCGATTATTCAGAACTGCAGTACAGGCTGAGAAAGATTCAAACTTCTCTTCCAGAAAATGAGAACCCAGCACCAGGCCGGCCAGTATGTGTGTAATAACGACTAAAAAGTAAATCTGCATGTGTACTCACTCCTTATTAACCAAAGCATAAGTAAAGCGTCAAAGGACGTCAACTTATTTATGATGAAATTATATTGCCGCAGCTGCAGCATTCAGTTTCAGACTCTCTTCACCCTTATTCATGATTACATTTACTCCGATTTTCTCCCCGTCCCGCTTCATTTTGAAGCGGATAGTACGGTATTCACCCGGATTTGGTGTTAAATCAGATATTTTTTCCACGGACTGTCCGTTTATAAAAAATTCAACTTCCACTGCTTCTGGAACTGTACCATCAGCAGGGTTCTCCATTGTTAAAGAGATATAGAGTGTCTCATCATCGGAACGCAGTGAAAGATCACAGCTGATTCCGTCCAGTTTACCGGTTTTATTACTGCCTACAATAAAGGGATAAATAACACCCCCGATAATACAGAGAAGAAGAATATCCAGCAGCAGGATTCTCAGAGAAAATTTTCTTGTCCCCTGATTGTTCCTTCCACTTACAAAACGGGTCATATTTTCCCGTTCACTCCGCGTGTATTCAACCCTGAGAGCATCAGGATCATAAATTTCAGGACCCTTATTGATTCTATTCGGCATACTTATCGGCCAGTTTGTCTGTCCGCCACCAGGAGACTCTGGCACCTTTCTCTTCATAGAAGATTCCTGCAAGCAAACCATCTTCTGAAAGAAAAAAACGTCTGAAAAGAATCTCACTGTCCTGAATATACATAATTCTGTTTGATTTAACGGCTCCCTCTGAGTTCATGATACTCAGATGGTATCGGCCGCTGAAATCTGAACCCAGAAAGAGCTGCAGACCTGTTTTGGTAGGACCGAGATATTCATACACTCCATCCAGAGTCTGTCCGTTGATCTCAACATCAAGGCTGCCGATTTCAAAATAATTGGTATATAACTCTTCTTTAAGATCCAGGGTATATAGACGGCTGACAGATTTAAGATCCACTGAATCCATCAAAGGAAAATAATCCATTTTAATATACAGTTTATGTTCTTTTCTATCGGGTTTGATGCTTTCAGGGATTCCCGGGCGCCAGCTCTCTTCTTCCATTGCCGGAAGATGCTCCTGATCCAGAATAACCTTATAAAGAAGGTTACCCTCTTTGGAAAACCAGAAGACCTGCTGATTACTACCCTGTTTAGTAAAGACAACGGTTTCTCCGCTGCTAGTCACTTCCAGATCCTGAATAAATGCAAAGGGAGAGCTCTGAATACCGTCACGCCCCAGATAATCGATAAATTCACCCTTCCGGTCAAATCTCAGGATGATTCTGTTATGAAGAATACGGCCCTCAAGTTCACTCTGACTATCTTCAACCCTGTCGGCTACAAGAATATAGTCTTCAGTGACCGCAAGATGTTCGATTCCCCTGAAATTCCATTTACGGACCACCACTGGGTTTTCACTATCGTCACTCATATACTGAGCGGGCTCCGGATTAATTGTTGGATTATAGTAAAACCCCAGGAGATCTCCATAGGAGTTGAGCTCCATGATTTTACCTGCATTGCTGCTGCTTAAAAAGACACGGCCCTCATATATAAAGAGGTCGCTGGAACCGGGAAGTTGTGAATTGGGCTTGATAAAATAGTTGAGTTCATCCGCCATATAACCCATGGGCAGAATGAAAAGGTCTTCCTGTTCCAGAATTTTGTTCTCGGAACGGCAGGAGAATGTAAATAAAGGTAAAAGAGCCAGTAAGAACCACAGGTTTTTTCTGTTCAAATGATGTACTCCTTCGTCATGACATCCTACAATTGACACTTTATAATGTCAATCTTGACGACTGTCCCGAAAACACGTACATTTGATCCATGGCGAATAAGATATTATCTCTTGTCCTGGGTTCAAAACAGGATAAAGACCTAAAACTACTGCTTCCTACACTTCACAAGATCAATGCAAAAGAACAGTGGGCAATAGCTCTACCTCCTGAGGCCTTCCTGGCTAAAACGGTGGAATTCAAAGAGCGACTGTCCTCCGGAGAATCACTTGATGATATTCTCCCTGAGGCTTTTGCAATTGTAAGAGAAGCGGCGAGAAGAACCCTGGGGGAACGCCCCTACGATGTACAGCTCCTTGGAGGCATTGTCCTGCACCAGGGAAAGATAATGGAAATGAAGACCGGTGAAGGTAAAACACTCTCCAGTGTTGCTTCCGCTTATCTGAATGCCCTTGCCGGAAAGGGTGTACATATAATTACAGTCAATGATTACCTGGCATCACGTGATGCGGCCTGGATGAAGCCGGTATACGACTATCTGGGTGTTTCTGTGGGAGTTATCCTTTCGGATATGGACCCTGAAACCAGACAGCTTGAGTACGCGAAAGAGATAACCTTCGGTACCAACAATGAATTCGGGTTTGACTACCTTCGTGATAATATGCGCTGGAGTCTGGATAAAAAATCCCAGCAAAATCATCCATTCTGTATTATTGATGAAATTGACTCCATCCTGATCGATGAGGCTAGAACACCTCTGATCATCTCCGGTCCTGTACAGGAGGATACTTCAAAGTTTTCCACTGTGGATCAGCTTGTAAAGTTCCTTACTGAATGCGAGAAAGATCCTGCTACCGGAGATTATCCGATTGAAGACCCCATAACCGGTGTTCAGCCCAAGGGTGACTTTAAACTGGATGAAAAGAGTAAAAAAGTAGTCTTTACCGACGAAGGTATGAATCGGATTGAAGAACTGCTGCTCAGCAGAAAGATCATACAAACTTCACTCTTTGATGAAGAAAACTTTGAGTATATACATTATTTCACCCAGGCCCTGAAGGCTTATAAGCTCTTTCATAACGATGTTGACTATGTCCTTCAGGAAGGACAGGTTCAGATTGTAGATGAGTTCACAGGACGTATCCTTTCAGGACGCCGATACTCAGATGGTCTGCATCAGGCAATTGAAGCCAAAGAAGGGATCAAGATTGCCCGGAAAAACCGGACTCTCGCCAGTATTACTTTCCAGAATTTCTTCAGAATGTATGACAAGATATCCGGTATGACCGGTACTGCAGATACAGAGGCCCGTGAGTTTGGAAAAATTTACGGACTGGAAGTAGTAGTCATCCCCACCAACCGCCCGGTTAACAGGCAGGATGAAGATGATGTTATCTATCTTAATGAAGATTATAAATTTAATGCTATCTGTGATGATATATCAAAGATCACTAAAACAGGCCAGCCTATTCTTGTAGGTACTGTGTCCGTTAATAAATCAGAAAAACTTGCAGACTATCTGAGAAAGAAAGGTGTCAAGTTTGAGATTCTTAATGCGAAGAATCACCACAGAGAAGCTCTTATCATCGCCGAAGCCGGAGCCAAGGGTTCAGTCACCATTGCTACCAATATGGCAGGGCGTGGTACTGACATCAAACTGGGAGGAAATCCCGACTACAGAGCCAGAAGAGCCGCCGGTACGGATGCTACAGCAGAAGAGATTGATAGACACATGGCTATCGAATACGCTAGATGGCGTGATCAGAATGAAGAGGTCCGCAGGCTGGGTGGTCTTTATGTAATAGGCTCTGAACGGCATGAATCCAGACGTATTGATAATCAGCTCCGTGGACGTTCCGGTCGTCAGGGTGACCCCGGTTATTCACAGTTCTATATTTCACTTGATGACGACCTGATGCGTCTTTTCGGTGGTGAGAACTTCAAAAAAACAATGAGCCGTCTCGGTATGGAAGGTGATGAACCTCTCCACCATAAGCTTCTTAATAATTCTCTTGAAAGAGCCCAGAAAAGGGTTGAAGACAGAAACTATGAGATAAGAAAACATCTTCTGGACTACGATGACGTACTGAGCAAACAGAGAACATCCATCTATTCACAGAGGGATGATATTCTCTCTCAGGAAGATCTCACTCTTAAGATCATGGATACAGGGGAAGAGATTGTCAGAATTCTTCTGGAAGATTACAAGGACGACAAAAAAACCAATGAGATCGAGGCACTGGCCCGTCTTATGGAAAGACTGAAGGAAAACTTCAACTACAGCCTTGATGATGCATCAGACTGGCCCTCCCTGACCATGGAAGAAGCAGAGAAAAAACTGAAAAATTATCTTCTGAGCGATCTGGCCGACAAGAAAAATCTTGTTGGAGAGAAAGAGTTCAATCAGTTTATCCGCTATGAGTATCTACGGAATCTGGATAACCGCTGGCAGGAACACCTGGAAGCACTGGAAGCCCTGAGAGAAGCAGTATATCTGCGTTCCTATGCTCAGAAAAATCCACTTGTGGAGTATAAGAACGAAGGTTTTGAGATGTTTGACAGCCTGATGGATGATATGCGTATTGCCCTGGCTAGAAAGATCTTCAGAGTCATCGTCCGTAAAGCTCCTGAGAGAGCCTATAATGGTAATCAGGGAAATATCAAGGCATCTCACAGTGCCGTGAACAGCTTCAATTCAGGTAAGATGGAAGAACGCTCTGAGGCGAACTCCCAGAAGATGCAGGTAAGAAGAACAGCTCCCAAGGTTGGACGTAACGATATGTGTCCCTGCGGCAGTGGTAAAAAATACAAGAACTGTCACGGGGCATAAATATAATTGATACCTGCCAGCCCCGGGTCATAAAAAAAAAGGAAGCCATAGAACTGTATGTTCGGCTTCCTTTTTTTTGTCCGATCCCATTGAATCAGCTCTGATATTATTTATTAAAAATTTGGAGTATCTATATTATTTTGATCAGCAGAGTAAAAGATTATTTTAATCAACAGAGTAAAAGCTTTTTGAATTGTGGATTCAGGATTCAGGAATTTCCTCAAAATCTTCCAGGGTTTCAACCGGAATATCCTGTGTATTATAAGTTGCAAACGCCCTGAACAAATTGAATAATGCCATCAGAGCAATGATAAAAAACACCAGTTTCCTCATGTAAAAAGAACCTCCGAAAGTGGATAACCTGTGGACAAATTGTATATCAATTTTGTCTATCTTAGTGCAGAAAGTCCAAAGGATCAACACTTTTTTTACCTTTAAACAACGAAAAATGGAGATGAGCACTGGGCGCAAAACCACTCTTCCCAACTTCAGCTATAATCTCTCCCTGCAAGACTTTATCATTCCGTCTGACAGAAATTGAATTCAAATGAGCATAGAGGGTTTTATATCCGTTTCTATGATCAACAACAATGAAATTACCATATGAATTATTAAACCCGGCGGAAATAATTGTTCCGTCCAATGCGGCGACCACCGGATCACCCAGATCACCCTTGATATCAATACCGTTATGAAAGGATTCAATCTGTGTAACATTGTCCCGTATACTGCCGTATGTAGTGAGAATCCGCCCCTGAACAGGGAATACATACAGCTGTCCTGTCCGGTCTCTCAACTGATCATCCGTAAGGCTTACATCTGGTAGAAAGAGCTCCTGCCCTGGAAAAATCTCCAGTTTCTTATCCCTGATTTGAATATGGGGATTATAGAGTACAAGATCTCTCTTCTCCAGACCGTACCTGAAAATCAGATTTTCCAGATTATCATTCCTGGTTGTTTTATAAACTATTCCATCTACAGACGGAATAAGAAGAATATCATCCTTATGAACTCCGCTGATGCTCTCAAGCCTGTTAAAACTGATAAGAGTACTGATGCTCCTGCCGTAACGCTGACTGACTGATGAGAGTCTCTCTCCCTCTTTCATTCTGTATCTCTGATGCGGGACATCCCACAATCTGACTTGAAAATCAGAATCCTGAGGCTGTGGAATTAATACCGGAGTCTCGGCACGGAGGGTTTTTATCTCCACCTGCTGGAGAGCAAATTCCCCGGGCATTGTCAGGTTACTCAACCCCCTGGGCGGAAGAAACTGCTTATATGGCAACTCAGTACCCAGCAATACAAAAAACAAACAGAGGGATAGCATATATACTGTCAGGAATGGATTGACAGAGCGGACCCGTCCTGTTTCGGACAGGCTCACTGAGGATAGTTGTTTTTTCTTTTTCAGCAGGGAAGCGTCTATCTCCTGCCGTTTGGCTGTGACAATCATATTTCTATACTCGAATATATCGACAAAACAGGAGGGGTATATTAATATAACTTGAGATATGAATCACAAAATACTTCTTCACTACGGAGGAATAGCAGCAGCTGTTCTGACAGCCACTGCATTATTATTCTCCTGTTTTGATATCCTTCAGGTTCAGGAGATATCCATGGTGCCCGAACTCAGACCGGGACAGACCATCATTGTAAATAAGATTGCCTATCGTTTTCCAATTTTTAACAAGCATATTCCCTCACAAAATGATATTATTGTTTTCAACAATCCCTATGATCATCAGTTGGTCGTAAAAAGATGTAAGCTTCTTCCCGGAGATTCGGTTATTGTGAATTCCCAGGGATGGCTGATTATTGAGGAGGAGCGTTATTTTCTGACAGCAAGACAGCGCGATAGATTAACAGGAATAGAGACTGTCCCTGAAAATACAGTTATGGTACTGGGGGATAACCCCTTTCACTCTGTGGATTCAAGAGATTACGGTTTTATATCCATTGAGAGAATAAGAGGCAAAGTCATTCATAATTCAGGAGCCGGAAATTGAATAAAGCAAATAAGCGTTTCCGGATATTCTTTTTTATCCTTATATCGGTAACGGGGATTCTGATTATTCAGTATGCCCGCATCATGCTGTTTACACCTTCTTCCAGTCCTCTGGATACACCGAGCTTTCCCGATCTTCAGAGGGGAGCCATCTATGACAGAAACGGTAAACTCATGGCTATTCAGACACGTCTGGATTCAGTAACGGCCTGGGTGCCGGAAATAATAGATAAAGAGAAAACGGCTTCTCTTCTGACAGATGCTCTGGATATGGACAGGGATGAACTCAATCTGAAATTCAAAGATCCCGACAGGCAGGGATTTCAGTATATAAAAAGACAGATAACCCCTACCGAAAGTAAAATTGTAAATGAGATGATACAGTCAGGTTCACTCCCCGGTATCCGTCTGGAACCGGAAATGGGACGAAATTATCCTGAGAAGGATCTTGCAGCCCATATTATCGGTTATGTGGGAACTGACAATATTGGGCTGGATGGAATAGAGTATACCTTTAATCAGATTCTCGCTCCTCCTGAAATAAGCACCAACGGAAATAAGATTCTCTATGGAAATGATGTTTTTCTCACCATTGATCTGAATACCCAGTATATTACGGAGCAGATTGCCAGAAAGGCTATGGAAAAACATAAGCCCGATGGACTGATGATTATGGTTATGGGTGCGGATACGGGAGAGTTATTCAGCATTGTATCCCTCCCCTCATTCAATCCCAATACCTTTTCTCAGTACTCAGCAGCACAGAGGAACAACCTTCCGGTTACTCTGACCTACGAACCTGGTTCGGTAATGAAGATTTTTTCAATTGCCAGCTTTATGGAACTGGGGGGGATCAGACCTGATGATATCTTTGATACCCGTGGAGGATATAATCCTGAACTGTTTCAGAAATACAAGATTCCTCCCATAACCGACCTTGGAGCCTATGGAACCCTGGATACAACAGGAATTCTTATACATTCAAGCAATGTAGGTACTGCCCTGGCTTCTGATACTGTGTCCCGGCAGGATTATTACAATATGCTTAAAAACTTCGGCTTCGGAGGAAAGACAGGCATTCCCCTTCCGGGAGAATCAAACGGAATACTTAACCGCCCCGAGAAATGGTCGGTCCGGTCCAAACCGACTATTGCCATGGGTCAGGAGATCGGTGTGTCTGCCATTCAGATGATCTCTGCAGCCACAGTCTTTGCCAACAGCGGAGAACTGCTTAAACCGAGAATCGTCAGTAAGGTGGTAGCTCCCTCGGGAGAAATCGTCAAGGAATACAACAGAGAGGCTGTCAGAGAAGTTCTTTCACCCGAAGTTGCAGAGTCAGTGCTCCTGATGATGGAACAGGTCGTAGCCTCTCCTGTGGGAACCGTAAGAAGAGCCCAGGTTCCCGGATTACGGATTTCCGGTAAATCGGGTACTGCACAGAGAATTGATCCTGAAACAGGAACTTATTCAGATAGTGACTTCATGTCCTCCGTCCTGGCACTCTTCCCGACTGAAGATCCCAAACTGATTGTATATGTCATGCTCCAGGTACCCAAAGGGGAGAGTATCTACGGCGGCCGTATCGCCTCACCCATAGTCAAGGAACTGGCAGAAAGACTCAGCCCCTATTACGGAATACCCATTCAGGGTAATACCATTGTTGAACATGACGGCCGTATAAAACTACCTGCAGGAAAGGACATTAAAGTGGGGACTGAACTTCCCGACTTTACCGGACTGTCTAAAAGAGAAGTCATGGCAGCTCTGGAAGGCAGTACTATGCCCCTCACCATCAAAGGCGAGGGCTGGGTAGTCTTTCAATTCCCCCCTGCGGGTGAGCGCATTGACGACCAGACCACCATGTACCTGGAATTCAGATGAGTTTATACAGTGAGAACAGAGATATTCTGGAACGGCGTTTTCCGGGAATCAGCACTAAGCTGGATACAGCCGATCCTGTGGACAATGCAGAAATATCCGAGAGCCGTGACGGACAAATTACAATGCGCTACAGCGGAAACTGGCTTCACTCCCGTCATGCTCCTCTAAAAGAAGCTGAGCGGCTTATTGAGAACAGCATTCCAATGGATTGCCCCTACTGCCTATTCTACGGATTCGGACTTGCCTATCATCTTGAAGAATTTACACGAAAACATCCGGGAGTTCCTTTTGCAGTCATAGAACCCGATGCCGCTCTATTCAATGCATGTCTGGATATACGGGATTTTAAAGATATTTTCATGAACCCCAGCTTCTCCTTTGCCCTCTCAACCCCGGCAGATGCAATGCCGGCTTTACTGGAAAATGCAACAGGAAAGGATATTCAGATATGTATGCTGCGGCCTGCGGTCAATAACAATAAAGAATAC
Organism: Oceanispirochaeta sp. M1; assembly: GCF_003346715.1. Taxonomy (NCBI): domain Bacteria; kingdom Pseudomonadati; phylum Spirochaetota; class Spirochaetia; order Spirochaetales; family Spirochaetaceae; genus Oceanispirochaeta; species Oceanispirochaeta sp. M1. The sequence goes on along the minus strand of NZ_QQPQ01000003.1, from coordinate 143,336 downwards.
TTCGAAAGCGTTGAAAAAGTTATTAAAGAATTTCTGGCTCGTAAAGAGATCAATGTTCACACTCTTAACAAATTCAGCCGGCTCTGGGTAAGTAACATCTGTAAAAATCTGCCTCTAAACATAAGCTGTCCGGGAGTAGAGACTCTGCAGGGCACTTTTACAGAAAAACCTGTTTTACTGCTGGCCGCCGGTCCCTCCCTGAGCCGTATACTCCCCCTTCTTCCAGAGCTGAAAAAGAGGATGCTGCTGGTCTGTGTGGATACAGCATTGAAGGCATGTCTGCGCATAAATATGGAGCCGGATTTTCTTATACTCACAGATCCGCAGTACTGGAACTCCCGGCATCTGGACAGATGCAGAATTTCTGACTGTATACTGATTTCTGATGTATCCACCTACCCGGCGGCACTCAGGATCAACCCCGGCAAAACTTTTTTCTGCTCAACACCCTTTCCTCTGGGACAGTTCTTTGAATCCAGAACAGAGATCAAAGGGAAATTGAAATCAGGCGGCTCTGTAGCCACTGCCGCCTGGGATTTTATCCGTCAGTGCGGTGCAGATGTAATCTACTGCAGCGGACTTGATCTCTCGTTCCCCGAGGGTGAGACCCATTACAGAGGCAGTACTTTTGAAGAGAGACTTCACAGCCTGAGCAGCAGAACATGCAGCATCGAAACATCCAGCTGGCTGGCACTGCTGGGAGGTAATCCCTTTAAGGGGGAGAACCGGAAGGGCGGTACTGTAATCAGCGATCAGAGGATGAAGATTTATATTCACTGGTTTGAAGAGCAGATGCGTCTGCACCCTGAAATCAGGACTGTTCAGCTCTCTTCTGAAGGAATAGTCATCGAGGGTATGGAATGGCAGGAGATCAACCCATTACTTGAGCTCCCTGAATGCAGAGAAGATATTGACAGCAGATTGGCCGAGCTGCATAGAGTGCAGAGCGGTACCACTGAAATGGAATTGAAAGCAGCTCATACCGAACTGCTGGCCGAACTTGATGAACTGATCATCCTGGCGGGGGAGGCAGCGAATCTAAGCGGAAAACTGATGGATACAGCAGATCCCGACGAGAGTCAGATTATGCTGACCAGGCTTAACGACATTGATTCAGCCATACTCAACAGGGAGAGCCGGGAGATGGCAGGATTCATTCTTGCTCCGATCCTTGAAGAGCATATGAACAGTAAGGCCGTCAGCCGGAAGGATATCCTCGAAAATTCCAGAAGCCTATATACCGAATTGAAGCAGAGCCTTTTCTTCCACAAAGAAAAAATATCTCAGATCCTGCTTTAATTTTTACCAGCCCTTGATGCAGCAGGGCCTTTTTCATCGTGAATATAATTATGAAAATAATACTCCTGAATCCAATGCTCACTCCGGCACATCGATGGTCCCCTGGAATTGCTCTCATCTTCTGCCTATGCAGCCTGCTCTCCTGCAATGCGTCAATTCCCAGGTCTGCCTATACTGATTATACCCGTGCGGTACAGCTTTATATGAAGGGTGAAAACAAGGAAGCCCTGGTCCGTTTTGAGAAGCTCCACAGAGTCTATCCCCGGTTCACTGAATCTTCACTCTTCTATGGTAGAGCTCTCTTCTACTCTGAGCAGTATTCTGAAGCTGCGCACTGCCTGGAAAAAGTTCTGCAGAACACTGTGAATATTGACAGTGCAAAAATACTGGCCCGCTGTTATCTGAGACTGGGAGAGACAGCAAAAGCCGAGGCCGTGGTGATCGGAGCAATGAAATACTCATCAGAAGACCCTGAGCTGCTCTATCTGACAGCCCGCTGTCGAATTGCATCTGATGATACAGAAGAGGCTCTGGCACTGCTGACAGCCGCCTGTACACTGATGGAGAGGCAGATTGAGATTCCCCTGGAACTGGCAGCCCTCTACAGCAGTTATGGTCTTGATACAGAGGCTGGAAGACTTGTGGATCAATATCTGAACATTCTTGAGGAGGGGCATCCCCTGAGGAGATCAATGGAGAGACTGAATACAACACTTCATGAGAAAAAAAAGGCCCGTCCTGAAACAGACGGGCCGAAAAACAGTTTTTTAAACTGATTATTGAATTATTTAATCACAAAACGGAAGAAACGCTTCTTTCCGGCTTTCAGGATAATTTCCTTTTCACCGTCTTCTTCCACAATGAAAGAAGTAGCGATAACAGCATCAACATCCGTGATTTTATCACCGTTTACGGCTGCACCGTTCTGGCTTACAAGACGTCTTGCTTCACTCTTGGAGCTGCTGAGTCCGGATTTTACAAAGAGATCCATCACATTGATCCCCTCTTCCAGCTCCGCTGCTGAAAGATCGGATGTGGGCATTCCCGACTTATCCTGGGAAGCGCCGCCGGCACTGAAGGCCGCCTTTGCAGCTTCTCTCGCCTTGTCGGCCTCGTCCTGACCGTGGATGATCTTTGTCTGTTCGTAGGCAAGGATCTCCTTGGCAGCATTGATATCCTGATCCTTGAGTGCTCCCAGACGTTTACACTCTTCCACAGGGAGGAATGTGTACATCAGCAGGAACTTTTCAACATCAGCATCCGCAACATTTCTCCAGTACTGGAAAAATTCATATACAGATGTCATTGAGGGATCAAGAAAAATAGCGCCCTTCTCGGTCTTCCCCATCTTCTTACCATCAGAACGGGTAACCAGGGGAAATGTGAGTCCCATGGATTCTCCACTCTCGACACGGCGGATCAGTTCCATCCCGGCTACGATATTACCCCACTGATCATCACCACCAATCTGAAGGACACAGTCCTCACGGCGGTAAAGTTCCAGGAAGTCATAAGACTGGAGGAGCTGGTAGTTGAACTCGATAAAAGAGAGTCCCTTCTCAAGTCTCATTTTATAGGCTTCAAAGGTCAGCATTCTGTTAACAGAAAAGTGCTTTCCGATATCTCTTAAAAACTCGATGTAGTTCAATGGTGCAAGCCAGTCGGCATTATCAACCAGTTTGGCTCCACCCTCTTCAAAGCTGATAAAACGGGAAATCTGAGCCTTAAGCTTTTCAGCATTGCCCTGAATGTCCTCAACTGTCTGCATCATGCGCATATCACTTTTACCCGAAGGGTCACCGATACGGGCTGTACCGCCACCCACCAGAATGATGGGAAGGTGTCCTGCTTCCTGCAGGTGGTGCATTGCAAACAGAGGAACCATATGGCCGATATGCATGGAGGGACCTGTAGGGTCTACACCGACGTAGATCCGTATAGGGCCGTCATCCATTTTTTTATTCAGCATTTCTTCATCTGTACATTGTTTAAAAAAGCCTCTCTCTTTCAGAGTGGCAAGTGCCTGATTCATATTGTCTCCGTAATTCAGGGGCCCGGGGCCCCCGGGGTTACTATACCCTTTTGTATTTCTTAATTTCTTCTTTAAGTCTGGCAGCCAGACCTTCTCTCGGGACGCGGATCTGCTCCATGGAGTCACGGAAACGGATTGTCACGTCATTGTTTTCCTTGCTGTCGTAGTCAACTGTGATACAGAAAGGAGTACCAATTTCATCCTGACGGCGATAACGACGGCCGATCGCACCGGATTGATCATAGAAAGCATTAAAGTCTTCAGACAGTTCTTTCTGGATTTCCTTGGCAAGATCGGCGAGGCCGTCCTTTTTTACAAGAGGAAGTACGGCAGCCTTTACAGGCGCCACATTGGGATGCAGGTGAAGAACGGTTCTGACATCGGGGTTACCATTCTTGTCTGTTCCGATCGTCTGTTCATGATAGGCATCCATGAGACAAACCAGTACTGATCTGGTCAGTCCGGCTGAGGTTTCAATTACATAAGGTACATAGCGTTCGTTGGTATGGGGATCAAGATAATTGATCTTTTTACCACTGAATTCAGCATGACGTCCCAGGTCGAAATCGGTTCTGTTATGAACACCTTCCTGCTCTTCCCATCCAAAGGGATACTGATACTCTACATCATAGGCATCCTTGGCATAGTGAGCCAGCTCATCGGGACCGTGTTGATGAAAATGGAGATTCTCGGGAAGAACTCCCAGCTGCTCGGTATAGTATTTCATTCTCTGTTCTTTCCAGTACTCGAACCATTCATCGTCTGTACCTGGTTTTACAAAGAACTGCATTTCCATCTGTTCGAACTCGCAGGTTCTGAAGATAAAGTTTTTAGTGGTAATTTCGTTTCTGAAGGCTTTTCCCACCTGAGCTATTCCGAAGGGAACGGTAACCCGGCTTGTATCCACAACGTTTCTAAAGTTTACAAAAATACCCTGGGCTGTTTCCGGTCTGAGGTAAACAATAGAGCCGGAGTCGGCAACGGGTCCCAGATGTGTGCTGAACATCAGGTTGAACTGTCTGGGTTCAGTCAGTTCTCCACCGCATTCGGGACATTTCTTGCTTGCGATTACTTCGGGAGTCAGTTTATCTTCCCGGAACCTTGTCTTACACTGTTTACAGTCAACAAGAGGATCAGAGAAGTTTTCAACGTGACCTGAGGCTTCCCAGGTACGGGGGTGCATCATGATGGCTGCATCCAGTCCTACAATATTATCCTGAAGTCGAGTCATTTCCCGCCACCAGATTTCCTGTATGTTTTTTTTCAGCTCAACACCAAGGGGACCGTAATCCCAGGTTGCAGAGAGTCCACCATATATTTCACTGGAGGGATAAACAAAACCTCTCCTCTTGGCGAGGGAGACAATTTTCTCCATGGACGCACCGAATTTGTTGCTGATCTGATTTGCTTTCTTTTCTTTGGCCATGATCTATCCTAACTCCTTAACAATCTGCTCTTTAAGAGCCTCTATTCGCTGTATTGCTTTCTCCACACCTAGAAGTCCGATGGACTCAAACAAAGGGGGAGATATTTTTGTACCCGTAACGGCTACACGGACAGGCTGCATTACCTGCCCCATTTTCAGTCCCATCTCCTGAGACTTGTCGTAGAAGGCCTGTTCATTTTCCTCCTGAGTACGGCTGCTGAAATCTGCAAGAACTTCTGCTGCTGCATCAAGTATGGCAGGAATCTGTGACAGTTCCACTTTCTTGGGAAGAGCATCTTCACTATTATAGCTTTCGATGTCCTTATAGAGGAAACTGATGGTTTCTGAGACATCCGTTGTAAACTTCAGACGCTCCTGAACCAGAGGAAATGCTCCGTCCAGAATTGCGGTTTCATCAGCAGTCATAGGGTCTGAAACGACGCCGTCTTTCTGCAGAATGGGAATCAGAAGTTCCAACAGTGACTCTTTGCTTCTCTTACGGATGTACTGACCGTTAAACCACTCCAGTTTTTTGTAATCAAAAACTGCGGGAGCCTTATTGATCTTTTCCATGGAGAAGAGTTTTTCAAGATCTTCCCTGGTAAAGAACTCCCTTGAATCATCAAAAGACCATCCAAGAAGGGAGATATAATTGATAATAGCTTCGGGGAGATATCCTGAATTCCTGAAGTCCACCAAAGATGTGGAACCGTGTCTCTTGGAGAGCTTGGAACCGTCCTTACCCATTACCAGGGGAAGGTGACAGTATTTTGGAGGAGTCCATCCAAAGGCCTCATAGAGAACCACATGGAGAGGGCCTGAAGGAATCCACTCCTGGGCTCTCATTATATGGGTAATCTCCATCATATGATCGTCAATCACATTAGCCAGATGATATGTGGGAAAACCATCGGTTTTTACAATAATCGGATCTGGACTGACATCGGCATTCTTTCTGGAGATATCACCCATCACTTCATCATGAAATGTAGTTTTCCCTTCCAGAGGAACTTTGAGACGGATTACACAGGATTCACCTGCGTCCTTTCGTTTCAGAGCTTCCGCGGGATCAATGTCACGACAGTGTCTGTCGTAACCCTGACTTTTGGATTTATTTTTTTTCTGCTCTTCCCTGACCTGATCAAGACGTTCAGTACTGCAGAAGCAGTAATAAGCCTTTCCATCATCAATAAGTTTCTGAGCATATTCCTGATAGAGATCAAATCGCTGGGATTGCTGATAGGGACCGAAATCACCTTTCCCGGGACCTTCATCCCAGGGGATATCCAGCCAGTTCAAAGTATCGTAGAGATCCTGAAGAGATTCGTCGCTGTAACGCTCCCTGTCTGTATCTTCAATACGGAGTATAAATGAGCCGCCGTTGGCTTTGGCGTAAAAGTAATTGAATAGGGCCGTTCTGACACCACCGATATGCTGTAAGCCGGTGGGAGACGGTGCATAGCGAACACGCACTGACATGTATATTTTCCTTAGCCTTAGAGTTGAAAGAATTATATAGGGATTCTACATCAATGACCAGAGCCTTTCATCAGATCGATATAGACAAAAAAAGGCCCGTCCAATCCCCTCAGGGACGGCAGGCCTTACTATAAACTACGGGAATATTTTTTATTATTCACCCGCACTTGGTGCAGGATTCTGGTTCAACAGAGAATCAACTTCATTCTGTATTGTCTGTGATTTTTCAATAGCATCATCCATCCCCTGACCTTCGTCCTGAGTGAACGCGATACTGGCATTCAGATGAGCAATTCTTGCATTGTTCTTCTTTGTCTGAATAATGTTTCTATTAATCCAGCGGATATTCTTTTCAATAGAAAAAGTATGATCTTCAATCTGACCGTTCAGCTCGGAGTTTTTCTGTTCCAAGGCATATCTCTGAGCTCTGTTTGTAGAGATCTGTGCATTCAGTCTGGATTTCATTTCGGCATCATTGACTGTCTGCATTACGGAATAAAGTTCTCCAGCCTGGCTGCTGATCTTACCCTGTGTGACAGAAATATCTCGTTTAAGGGCTTCCATGGCTTCAACTTCATTCCGAAGTGTGCTGTTATTCTGCTCATACCCTTCATTCTCATCTGACATTTTCTGATTTGAAGCGTTGAGTGAATCAATTTCAGCCTGGGCTGTGGGGATGTCTACTGCTTCAGGCGCTCTCTGAGCAAAGGCCAGACCACTTACCATAATCATAAACATAAGGATTAAACTAGATTTCTGCATTATTTTTTATCTCCTGATAATTATTCTCTATACTTTTTGTAATTACTTTTGGAATCGAGAAAAAGTATAATGAAGAGCACTCTTACTTACAAGATCAAAAAGAACAAATTAAGACTGTTTGTACCCGGCAAAAAATGTTTCAAGCCTATTCCCTACAAGAGATAGAACCTCAAGATCAGGAAGGAATACCATTCTGAAGTGGTCGGGCCTGTCCCAGTTGAATCCGGTTCCCTGTACAAGAAGAGTTCTTGTCTCTGTCAGAATGTCATAGATAAGCTTCTCATCATCTTTGATATTGAACTTCTTTATATCCACTTTAGGAAACATATAAAGAGCACCCCTGGGTTTTACACAGCTGACTCCGGGAATGGAAATCAGCTTTTCATAAAAGACATCACGCTGAGAGCGAAGTCTTCCACCCGGTGCTACCAGATCGTTGATACTCTGATATCCACCCAATGCAGTCTGGATTCCCAGCTGGGCCGGTACATTGCTGCAGAGTCTCATATTGGAGAGAATATTCAGCCCCTCTATATAATCAGAGGCTCCCTTAGTATCTCCACTGAGTATCATCCAGCCCGCACGGAATCCGGCGGCTCTGTAAGACTTGCTTAAACCGTTAAAGGTTACCATCAGGACATCATCGGCCAGTGTGGCCATTGGAATATGAGAGGCATCATCATAAAGTATTTTGTCATAGATCTCATCTGAGTAAATAACCAGTTTATTTTCCCTGGCGATCTCGACAATGCCTTCAAGTATCTCTCTGGGATAGACGGCTCCCGTAGGATTGTTAGGATTGATAACAACAATACCCTTGGTTTTTTTAGAAACCTTGCTTCTTATATCATCAAGATCGGGGTACCAGTCTGATTCCTCATCACATCGGTAGTGTACCGCTTTTCCTCCGGCAAGAACCGAAGAGGCAGTCCAGAGAGGATAATCGGGCATGGGAATCAGAATCTCGTCTCCGTTATTCAGAAGCCCCTGCATGGCGATGGCAATAAGTTCGCTCACACCGTTTCCAAGATAGATCAGTTCTGTATCAACACCCTCTATCCCCAGTCTCTGACACTCATGCATAACCGCCTTCCTGGCAGAGAAAACCCCCTTGGAGTCTGAATAGCCCTGAGCTTTCAGCAGGTTCAGAATAATATCATGGCGAATTTCATCGGGTGCATCAAAACCGAAAGCTGCAGGGTTACCTGTATTGAGTTTCAGGATTTTATACCCCTCCTCTTCCAGGCGTACGGCTTCTTTCAATACAGGACCGCGGATGTCGTAGCAGACATCATCCAGTTTATGAGATTTTTTTACAGACATTCATTCAATCCTTTAATCGAAAATCTTTATGCATAGATCCAGTTCTGACTGTCATCCAGAATGCTTGATAGCAGAAGAACCACAACATTATTGGCTTTACTGCGGGCAACATGTTTCTCCAGACTCTTTCTGTCAGGATATGTCTCAAGAAAGGATGATCTGGAAGATTTCAGAACTTCATCCTCTTCGGGAGTTATGGTTGACAAGAGATAGATAGACAGGAGTTTCAGTATTGGTTCTCCCGCTGAGGCAGAGAGATCAGTAAGTAAGGGTCGGGCCTCATCAAGTTCCTGACCGGAAAGGAGAAGAAAGGCAGAACACCACTGCAGCCAGGGGAGATCCTTCTTTGATCCTCCATCTATGCAGCGCTCATAGAAGGCCTTCCCCTCATCTCTGTTCTGGTTCAGAAGAAAAGGGATACCCAGAAGTATACCGTGCTGAGACAGCATAGCGGGTTTCTTTTCACTAACCTCTTTTTCCAGACGGCTTATCTTATCCAGATTGGAAATTGTAAGTGATGTATTCACCATCATTTTTATATTTCGGGAGTTTAATTTATTCTTTTCATAGACTTCATTTTCCAGATAGGCCGTCAAACCGGGCCAGTCTTCCCTCTCCAGAAGAGAAAACATCTTCCAGTTGATAATGAAATAGCCGTCAAGAACCGATATAAAGACTATAAAAATAAGAGCAAGGAACCAGTTTTCCTCCCAGAAGATACGTGTATATTCACCACCGAGAACAAAAAGTGGCATAAGTGCAATGAAAAGAAAGGAAAATAGGATTATTCCGTTAAAGAGGAAAAAAATGGTTTTAAATTTCATCAATGTTGCTCCTATAATGAAAAATAGTGTAAATTATATCCATAGTGGGGTCAACTGAGTTGGAAAATGAGCAGACGATGAACAACATTGAGAGCAAAAGTCTCAAACAGGGAATGTACTTTGAATCCACGGTTTATCTAGATAATGATTTCGTACTCCTCACTCCGGAAACTCCTGTCACTGAAATTCTGATTAAAAATCTGGCAAAATGGGGCTTTTCCATACTCCAGACAGATGGTTCACCCATTGGCAGAGAAACTCCCTCACAGGGTCCTTCAAATAACGTGCAGACAGCAACTCTGGATCAGAATATCAAGGAAAAAGAAGGTTTGACCCGGGCCCGTAAGTTTTTCAGTGAAATGCTGGAATTCACCACAAAAGTTATGACCCGTTTTAAAGATGATAGTATTCTAAACCTCAATGTACTCACCGAAGAGGTTAAGAAAGCCATAGCCATGATCCGGGAAGATGATAAATATGTACTCCGTTTCCAGGAGATTGTTCCTCCCGAGGGCAGTGAATATATGTACAACCATGCAGTTAAATCTACGATTCTGGCTCTTTCAATCGGTGACAAATTGAAAATGCCCAATCACAAACTGATAGAACTGGGAATAGCTTCTCTTATCCATGAGATCGGAATGCTGCAGATTCCCAGCAAAATATATGAAAAAGAGGGAGCCCTTACAGAGGCTGAAAAAAAGGTTATAAATGCACATACCCTTTTAGGTTTCAGATCACTCCGGGACTTCTCTCTGCCCAGAGACATTCTGCTTGGTGTCCTGGAGCATCATGAGCGCAATGACGGCTCAGGATATCCCCAGGGTCTCTCAAGTGCCAGGATATCCCAGTTTGGAAAAATCATTGCTGTAGCCTGTTCCTACGATGCTCAAATATCCAACCGCCCCTTCCGTTCAGGAAGAGATGCACATACAAGCCTCACAGGAATGCTGAGAGAAATGCGCTCTCATTACGATGAGGATGTGATGAAGGCTCTGCTGACTCTGCTTTCCATCTACCCTCTGGGCAGCTATGTTACTCTGGCAAACGGCTATACCGGAATTGTCACAGAAACAAATGCAGCCGACTTCCGCCATCCTACGGTCAAGATACTTCTTGATAAAAACAGGAATGCCCTTCAGGATCAGCCTGTTGTCCAGACCAGTGAGAGTGGTGAAATGCGTATTGTCTCTGTTCTGAACAATACGGAGATATCCGGTATCAAAGCGCTCCTCCATAATCAAAGCTGAATGTCCTTGACAGATTAATCCAAGACCATTATTTTTTTTAGTTCCCGGCAATGTGAAACCCGGAATTTTTTATAAGAGAGAAAGACGTGTCCCAGAAAAAATCTATGGATAAGAATCTTGTTAAATTACTGAATCAGTACTGTATGATGCCCGATGATCATCAGGATAAGAAAGATATATTCAATGAATTGTATAAAAAAATATATTCACCCGCATTGATTGTCTCCTGCAATTTCATCCCTGCTGATAATAGTCTTATGAAAGAGGCTCTGATTCTGTCAGACGCCTTTGAATCACTTACAAACGGTATGATTGATGAAGCTGCACTTGATAAAATTGACAGCGTTCCAGAGGAGTCTCTCCTCTATCCCTGGTGCAGTTTTACTAAAGCTGTTCACTCCTTTTATGCCGGTGATCATAAAAAGAGTCAAAATCTCATAAAAAAGATTCCTGAAGATTCAGCTCCTGGAGCATTCAGATTCTTTTTTGAAGCACTCCTGGATAAAGACTCAGACATAGTGATGGAAGCACATTTGGAAAAGCTGAAAGAATCTGTATTAGAGAGCAGCAGAATGATAGAAGATTCTCTTGAGCTGATTCAGGAATCAGTCGAAATGGAGGATCTCCTCCTGGAAAGCGCGGGTCTTCTTATCAGAGATATTATCAAGGAAGACAGGAAATCAGCTCAGAAAATTATTCTCTGGTGCTTTGACAGACTGCAGCTATCTGATGTCCTTTCAGATAAAGCCGTAACCAAGGCAAGATATCTTTTTGGAGAACAGGACGGCTATCGTCTTTCGGCACTGGCCTCACTCTCTTTTGATCCCGACAGATCTCTGGTCTACTGGCTCCACTCCCTGCTTGCTTATCTGAATGAACGGGATACATCAAAGGTGACAGTCAAAGCTTTTTTGAGCATTCTCAAGGATATTTCCGATACAGTACAACTGGAATTTGAATTGAGCAATGAATATGTTCAGCTGATGAGCAGCCTTGTTTCGGATCTTTCGGAAAGAGTTCTTCATATCTATCCCGATTTTCCGGGAAGCAGAGATCTCCCGGAGGATCCCTTCGCTGCAATCGCTCAACTCTGTAGTAAAAAACAACAGCCTCCGGTTCAGCGCAAGGTACGGGAAGTAAAACCCACCGCAGTTCAACTTGAACTGTTTGCATTTTAGGGTATAGAAATTCAGGAGAAATATATGAACGCAATGGATATTATTGATAGTAAAATAGATCCCTGGGCTGTTCTGGAAATTTCCAGAGAGGCAGAAGACCGGGAGATTGAGAATGCCTGGAGAGATAAATCATCCACCGGACGAAATAGAGACAAGGTGCATCTTGCCTATAAGATGATTGCATCAGCCGAAGACCGTGCCCGTCTTATGCTGCTCTCACCCGGTATTCCTGAATCACTGGATGAAATTCAGGATCAGATGCCTTTAAGATCCCGTTACTCGGGGCCGGGAATCTGGTACAGCAGTCTGAAAAAGGTTCTGGAAGTTCAGGACAGTAAATAAACATTCCGCACTAAAAGATTCCGGGAGGCGTCCATGAATAATATTGAAAGGCTCAGCAAAGAAGAAATTGAGATACTTGAGAAAAAAGGTGTGGATCTAAAACTCTCCCTCTCCATACTGGATGACTTCAATAACGGCGTTGCGGGGAATACGGCAGCCGTTATCCCTTCGGGCGTCCCCGATATTGACGGTGAAACCATCATAGATATGAGAGCTTCATCTTCTTTCAGCATCACCTTGGAGGAGAGAGAGAAATTCTGTTCTGCCTATCCCGAAGCTGCATCCTATCTGAATCAGACTGAAGCCGGAAATGTAAGCCGGGATGAACTTCAAAATATCGGAACAGCACTTCTTCCTATGTTTTCATACGGCTTCCTTAACGGCGGCTCAGCCACATCCTACGGTGATAGAAAGAAGAATAAAGGTTTTAATGAAGAACTTTTTCAACTCTACGAATCTGAATTTGAAAAGCTGGCATCAGACTCAAAGGGGAAGCCCAAGGGTGTGACCCCGGGATTTCTTCAACCTTCCGGAGAAGCCGGCCCCTCTTATATGGAGTTGAAATTGAGAGCTCTTCTGCTCATGATGAAATCCTATACAGAACTGACCGGCAAAAAAGCTGCCAATATCCCCTTCTTTCAGATGACCTCTGTATCCAATGACCCTGATGTTCAGAATGCGTTGAGCCACTATATGGAAAGCCCCTGGCTGAAGCCTCTGGCTGAATCCATGGACCTCTCTTCCTGGCTGGGCTACACATCCATTCAGCCCCTTGTGACAGCCTACACTCACAGTTCTCAGGGAAAGAAAAAGGAACTCTTTAGACCTTTTATTACTATCCCCGGAGGCCACGGTCAATGTTTCCGTGTCCTGAAGGAGACATGGCAGAATCTCTATGATCAGGGCATACGTTTTATATCACTCGGAAATATCGACAACCTTGGCTACACCCTGGATACTGTGGAGCTGGCACTGCTGGCTATCAGAAACAGGCCCGCCGGGTTTGATGAATCCTATAAGACAGCAGTTGATATCAAGGGTGGAATCCTGGTTATTGATGGTGAAGAAAGGCTGAACTGTGTTGATCTGGGAGTCGGGATATCATTCGATGAGGCAGAGTCTCTCGAAGCGTCGGGTAAGAAAATCCTCTTTAACTGCGGTTCGGGTCTATTCAACCTGAAATGGCTGCTTGAAAATATTGACAGAATCATAAGAGACCTGCCCCTCCGTTTCAGTGACCAGAACAAAGATGCGGGGATATACTCCCAGGCTGAACAGGTTACCTGGGAAGTTATTGCCATGATCGAGAATCCTCTTATTTTTGCGGTTGATAAATATGACCGCTTTCTGGCAGCTAAAATACTTCTGGAAAACATGATGACCTCGGGATACAAACTGAATGATCCTGCCTTTCCATCTGATAATGAGAGCGGCGGAATCAGGGAAACAGCCGGGAAGCTGCACCGGGGATTGATGGAGATACTGAAAACAAAGTATGGTTTGAAACTTCAGAACAACAGATGGATTCCCGAGGAATCCGAAGGATTAAAAAAATGAGCGACTGCCCACTTGATTTTGAAAAAAGCGGCGGACTGATTCCTGTCATTGCACAGGATTTTGATAGCAAAGAAATATTAATGCAGGCCTATATAAACAAGGAAGCCTGGGATGAATCAATCAGAACATCCAGGGGTGTCTACTTCTCAAGAAGCCGTCAGAAACTATGGAGAAAGGGAGAATCCTCGGGGAATGTACAGATTCTGAAGGAAGTCAGAGTTGACTGTGACAATGATTCGGTAATTTTTCTTGTGGAACAGATCGGTGGAGCCGCGTGTCATACGGGTCACAGAAGCTGTTACTACCGTATATGGGAAAATGAAAATTTCACAGAAACTGATGAAGCTCTGTTTGATCCCCATGAAGTTTATGGCAAAGATCACTGATAATACCTGCCCTGAATACCGGGTCCTGCTGAACAGAGCAGCCCGAAAACACAAAGAGAACCGCCAGTATTTCAAAAAGCTTAAAAAACAGAAATCAGGCCTGGTTGATCCTCTTATGCGCCGCCTTCATGATGAGGTCTTTGAAAAAATTGACTGCCTCTTATGCAGCAACTGCTGCCGCGGCACCGGTCCTCTGATTCGTGAAAGGGATATCAGCCGTCTCTCTAAAAACCTGAAAATAAAACCCGGAAAATTTACCGAAACCTATCTCAGAACTGATGAGGAGGGAGATTATGTATTCAGCTCAATGCCCTGCCCCTTCATTCTGAATGACAACTGCTGTATGGTCTATTCTGACCGTCCGGGAGCCTGCAGAGATTATCCCCACACCGACTGTATCTCATTTAAAAAATACAGTTCTCAGATGCTTGAAAATACCAGGATTTGTCCGGCTGTGTTTCTTGTCTTTGAAAAAATGAAGGAAGAGCTCCCTCTTTGATTAGCAGCTTGTGATGTTCCTCTGGATACTTTGATTAGTCCTGATATAAATTACAGGACTACTCACTTAGATAAGGATTTATCCTGTCAAAGCTTCCAAAGGAATTAGAATCCTTTCCGCCGGGATGATATATCCTGATCTCATAATGGAGATGCGGCCCTGTAGACTTTCCTGAGCTTCCGATAAAGGCGAAGGTCTCACCCTTTTTCAGATAGGCTCCAGTCTCAATAGAGTCTGTAGATTCCATATGCGCATAAAATGATGTCCAGAAAAGCGCAGCGGGATACATTTTTTTTACCTCAGGCAGGAGAGGATGCTTCAGCTCCATATTCCAGCCGTATACCCAGTCGTAGCCCTTTGACTGAACCGTACCCTCATACACAGCCTGTACATGTCCGGCTCTGCTGTGGTCTCTGATAATTTCATTATCTTCAGATATTTTGACTATATTATCCAGATTTATCAGGTCCACAGCGAAATGAGGTTTGACCCCTCCGTATCCGAGAGGAGAGAGTCTTCTGTTTATATATCCGCTGGAAATCATAAAGTCTGCACTATCTCCTGCTTCACTTTCTGATATTACAGGAAGCCCTATCTCAGGAAACACAGGGGTAAAATATTTCATGGACATGGGATTATCCTTGTCTGTGGCCATGAGGGTCTCTGCCTGATCGTTATTCTCGGGCAGACGGGTAAGTTGATAAACCATCTCTCCATAACTCACAGCACTGTCGATCTGATCTGCCAGATAGTGATAGGCATGTGCTCTTGAACTGCTTGACCTGGGAAAGCGCGATGCCAGCCATCGTAGATTCATGCTGGTCTGCTTTTTATTAAAGACAAAGGCCTCTTCTTCCTGAAAGACCTCCTGTTTCAATTCAAATACTTCCCTGTTAATCCTGCTCACTTCATCACTGAGGCGTGAAAGACTCATGGTACTGGATTCGGAACTGTCTGAAATACTCTCACTTAAAGTGAGAACAGTCTTCAGCATACGTCCATACTGCATGGTGCTGATAAATACGGTCAGAAACAGTCCTGACATCACCAGAGCGGCAGCTGCCAGTGTAAAGACCCTGGAGGACCTGTTTTTTAAAAGTCCCGACATCTGACCGGGATCAGTATTCTGCTGAAATGCTGCGGGAACATCAAGTGCAGGCAGTTGACCCTTATGAACACCATCGACCCTTTCATGGAGTTCAATCAGTTCAAGCTGTATCAGTTCAGTTTGGAGAGGCATTGAATTTCTGGAACAGCTTTTCACTTTCCACATAGCATCCTCAGCGCTGTCCAAATGAAGAACCCAGTGGTAATGAGTCAGCTGCTGTCTCTTCAGAGATCTGATCTGCTCATCAAGAACAAATACCATATCATCTATGAAAGAGAGAGAAAGAGTATACGCTGAGGACTCTCCGTTGATAAGAGGCTGGTTTTCAAGCCTTATAAGACAGTTATCCCTGTCCTGCAGAAGGAGCCGGCCCAACTGACATATTTTTGAGAGTATCGAAACTGTAGATGAACCACCGTTATAAACGGGATTTTTTTTATTATTTGAGATTTCTGATTTCATAACTGCGGTGAAAAGAATAGAATTTCTTATGTTTTCCATCAAGAAGTAATAAGCTCAAATTTTGAATAAATGTATACAAAAATGAGAGTTGTACCACTTTCCTGATTCAGATTTTCATAAACTACTGAACATTGAGAATCTTGTGTGCAGAATAAAGAAGTTCTGAAGTAGATTCAAAAGAGATACAGGCATCGGTGATTGAGATACCGTAGGCCAGCTGACTCTTGTCTTCAGGGATAGGCTGATTTCCTTCATGCAGATTACTCTCAAGCATAAATCCGACAATAGAATTACGTCCTCTACGGCGCTGATCCATTATAGAATTGATAACTCTCTCCTGTCTGAAGTATTTCTTACCGGAGTTTTCATGACTGCAGTCTATCATCAGAGCAGGCTGCAGACCTTCCTTGATCAGAAGCTCTTCGGTATCTTCAATAATCTCTTCATAGTAGTTGGGACCGTTCTTTCCGCCTCTGAGTATTGGATGGCCGGTTTTATTTCCTGCAGTACTGAGAACACAGGTCTGTCCCTTTCTGTCTATGCCTATGAAGCTATGGGGATGCTGTGCAGACTTAATGCCGTTAATAGCCACATCCATGCTTCCGTCTGTTCCATTCTTAAATCCTACGGGCATAGAGAGACCGCTGGTCAACTCTCTGTGAGTCTGGGATTCAGTGGTTCTGGCTCCGATGGCCGCCCATGAAATAAGATCGGATATATACTGGGGAACAATGGGATCAAGGATTTCAGAACCGCAGGGAAGACCCATAGAGTTAATTTCCAGAAGTAGTTTTCTCGCCTGACGAAGTCCCTTTTCCAGTTTATATGAACCGTCCAGATCGGGATCGAGGATAAGTCCTCTCCAACCCAGTGCGGTTCGGGGTTTCTCAAAGTATACCCTCATAATAATACACAGACTGTCTTTGTAACGCTCTTTCAGCTCAACAAGCTTTCGGGCATACTCCAGTGCTGCTTCAGGATCATGGATGGAACAGGGTCCGACAATCGCCAGCATTCTTTCATCCCTCTTCTCAAGGATATCCCGAACTTCCTTTCTATAGGATATAATCTGATCTTTCAGTGTATCACTGACAGGAAATTCTTCTTTAAGAATTTCAGGTGTTACAAGAGGTTTGATTGAAGATATATTTGCATCATTTAGTTTTTCCATAAAGGACTCCGTATATTAATCCCTAATAAGGGAAAATATGTTCTTTTAACAGTAAATCTATGGTAGTAAAAATAAAAATGATCTAAATTATCAAAAATAGCAATAGAGATACGGGGTTTCCTTGAAGCGTTATTTTCTTTTTATCAGTTTTTTAATAATAATTCTCACATCCTGCCGGACGACTGTGAAGACAGCTGATAATAATGATAAAAATCCCTTAGATTCTGTTTCTACATCAGCCCCCCCTGAAAAAACAGAAAAAATAATCAGCCTGGAAGAGTTCCGGAACAGCAATATTGATTTTAACATTCTAAGTCAGAATCAGCAGAATCAGCTGATTGATTCCATGATATTGAAAATGAACAGGGATGAGAAGATCGGACAGCTGTTCATCCTGGCAGTAAGGCATACGGCCAACGGACAGCCGGCTTATGAGACAGATGATTACATAAAAGCTTTTATGGACCGCTATCTTCCCGGAGGAATTATCCTCTTTTCCATTAATTATAAAAACCCGGATCAGACAAGAACAATGATACAGGATCTGCAGGACTACAGCCCCTATCCCCTCTTTGTTACAACAGATGAAGAAGGCGGAAAGGTCAGCAGACTGGGAAAGACAAAGGGTATGGAGGTTGTATCACTCCCCCCGGCGTCTGAACTGGCTGCTCATGGTTCTGCAGAACTGACAGAATTTGCCGCATCCGTACTGGCAGCAGACATGAGAGACCTGGGTTTCAATATGGATATGGCTCCCGTGGCTGATCTGAGACACAAAGGCAGTCACGATATCATCGGGACACGCTCATTCGGAACAGATCCGGAACTCAGTGCCGAGATGACAGTATCATTTGTAAAAGGGCTGCAGGACGGAGGCATATCTTCGGTACTGAAACACTTTCCAGGACACGGCAATGTCAGCGGCGACAGTCATGACGGCGCTGTGACATCACTGAGCAGTTCAAAGGAGTTTTCGGAGAGGGAATTCACATCTTTCCGTTCAGGCATAGCAGCGGGTGCGGATTTTGTTCTGACTGCTCATATTGCTGCTCCTGCATTGAGCGGAGATTCAACACCCGCATCCCTGTCTCCAGTTATTCAGACAGAGATTCTGAGAGGACAATTAGGGTTTCAGGGTCTTATAATCACAGATGCCATGGATATGGGTGCCATTAAATCGCTTTATTCTCCGGAAGAAGCATCACTTAATGCCATATTGGCCGGAACAGACATTATATTGATGCCGGAACATATCCCATCTGCCCAGCAATCCATAAGAGAAGCTCTTCAGGACGGCAGGCTTAGTGAAGATCGCCTTAATTTATCTTTAAAAAGGATAATTAAGCTCAAATTTCAAAAAGGTATGTTTAACTCAAATTATGATTATATAAAAAAAATAAGTATTACTGATAAAACCAAGCTTCACGAAGTTCTTGAAACTCGACTAAAAACTGAATAAAACGATAAAACAGCATGACTTACATATCAACATAGCAGAATTAACGTTTTTTTAGATAAAATAGCATATTCATATATGTTGACCCCCCAAAAGATATAAACTATTATAGATGAATCCTAAATTTCAGGAGGCATTATGAACAAAAAACAATGTACTGCCGCTGCCAAGTTAATAGAAATATTAAAAAATCAGGGTGTAGAGTGTATCTTCGGACTTCCCGGAGGGAGCGCTATTCCCATATTTGATGCTTTGGCACAGTCCGATATGAAACTGGTTCTCACCAGACATGAACAGGGCGCTACTCATATGGCAGATGGATATGCACGATCAAGCGGAAAAGTCGGCGTGGCACTTGTAACCTCAGGTCCCGGCGCAACCAATACTCTCACAGGCATTATGACTGCCATGATGGATTCAGTTCCTCTGGTAGTTTTATGCGGTCAGCAACTGACTACAAACCTTGGTCTGGACACTTTTCAGGAAGCTGATGTTTCCGGGATGTCCTACCCCATAGTCAAGCATTCCTTTCTGGTAAAAGACCCGGAAGAACTTCCTTCAATAATCAATCAGGCCTTCCATATCGCCGGTACCGGCCGTCCCGGTCCGGTAATAGTTGATCTGCCCAAAGATGTAACCAGTGCTTATATCGATGAAGACACATCGGGTGAATTTTCACTGCCGGGTTACAGCATAAGAAAAGAGGGAGATCCCAAGGCCATCAAAGAAGCAGCCGATATGATCTCTTCTGCCGAAAAACCCATTCTTTTGATAGGTCATGGTGCTGTGATTTCCGGAGCCTCCAGAGAAGTGAAGGCCATAGTGGAAAAAATGCAGATACCTGTCTGTAATACACTCCTTGGAAAGGGATGTTTTCCTGAAAGTCATGATCTGAACCTGGGAATGCCGGGGATGCATGGAACAGCCTATGCCAATATGGCGCTCTGTGAGAGTGATCTGATTATATCTGTTGGATCCCGCTGGGATGACAGGATTGCAGGTTCTCCAAGTGATTTCCTTCCTCAGGCAAAAAAAATTCATATTGACATCGATCCCGTTGAGATCAATAAAACTGTTAAGGTAGATTGCGCCATAATCGGTGATGCCAAATCAGTTCTGGATTCCCTCTACGGATATCTGGAAAAGGGAAATACTCAGCGCTGGGTAAAACTGATCCGCAGATTGAAAAGAGAATATCCTCTTAAATATAAAAAAGAGGGCAAACTCAGAGCTCAGCATGTTATTGAAGAGATGTCCCGACTCACTAAGGGTGAAGCCATTGTCACAACAGACGTCGGTCAGCATCAGATGTGGGCCGCACAGTTCTTTAAAACAGAGCACAGCCGTCACTTTCTTTCATCCGGTGGTGCCGGAACAATGGGATTCGGTTTTCCTGCAGCTATCGGAGCTCAGTTGGCTAATCCGGGAAAAACTGTTGTTGCAGTTGTAGGCGACGGAGGATTCCAGATGACCCTCCCTGAACTTTCCACCGCAGTTAATGAAAAACTTCCCATCAAGATTCTTCTGATCAATAATAATTATCTCGGTATGGTAAGACAATGGCAGCATATGTTTTACGACAACCGTCTCTCTGGAGTTGATCTTGTCGGCAACCCTGACTTCATCAAGTTGGCAAGTGCCTATGGATGTAAGGGCTTCAGAGTTAAGAGAAGCGCAGATGTCCGAAAGGTTCTGAATGCAGCTCTTGAATACAATGACGGCCCCTGCATCATTGATGCAGAAGTTGAAAAATATGACAATGTATTCCCCATGGTTCCCTCGGGAGCAGGTCTTGATAAAATGCTGCTCAGCATGCCGCGCAAGAAACTTGAAAAACCTAAGGGAGGAACCTGATGGACGATTCTCAGAAAAAACACAACATCAGCCTTTATGTAGAAAACAAACCCGGTGTGACCATCCGGATCGCTCTTGTTTTCGCCAGAAGAGGCTACAATCTTGAGAGTTTCGTAGGTTCTCCCGCACAGGACCCACGTTATTCAAGAATCAATATAGAAGCCACCGGTGACAGCAAGACCCTCCACCTTATGCTGGAGCAGCTGAACCGTCTGGTCGATGTAATTCATGCAAGGGAATATACTGATGAAGACGTCATTCAGAAAGAACTGGCTCTGATAAAGGTACGCTGTGATAATGAGTCCCGTACTGAAATTCTGCAGATATCCAGTGCATTTAAATGCCGGAATGTTGATATAAGTGATACAACAATGACTTTTCAGGTAACAGGCAGATCCACAAAGATCGATGCAGTGAGAAAAATGCTTGATAAGTTCGGAGTACTCGAAGTAGTTCGAACCGGTAAGGTTCTTATAGCTCGGGGAGAGGAAGAAACTTCCTGGTAAGCCCATACTTTATTAAATCAGATCAGCCGGCAGTTTTACTGCCGGTATTTTTTTGCACTTAACCCTTGATAAGGGGAATAAACCTTCCGATCATATAGTGAAGCCCTGTGTAAACAGGAGCTTCAGCATGGGAGGTTATTGAATGCTTAAAAAAATGTTAATCCTGCTGATTGCCCTTATTCCTTTTACAGTTACTGCACAGGATGCAGCAGAAGCCCTGACGGGTTCCATAACACTATATGACAGCCACAGCTACCAGCCTTTTCTGGTGAACAGTGACGGCGGATGGATGGAAATAAGACAGATCTATAAAGAGGATTTTAATTCCATACAGCCGCCACTCCCCGGTACAGTGAGAAAGTGGCGTGTTAAAACAAGCTATATCGATGAATCCGCACAGATAGGCCAGAGTACACTGCAGGTTAAACTTGGACAGTTCGAGTCTCAGGATGCTGTATTCACCCTCCCCTGGACAGAAAAAGCCTCCCGCTGGCAGGAAAAAGACAGCAACTGGTTTATCCCTTTCAGCGGTAATGGCATGATTATGGACGGTAATGCCACCCTCTCTGTCAGACTTATTGCACCACCCCGAAGTTCGGCTCCCGGCAAGATATACAGAATTGAACTGGAAGCATGGGATTTCCCCTCTGAAGGAAATGATACAGAGACCGATACTCCCCGGCTTCAGATGGCTTTCTCCTCACCTGTAGAGCTGATGGTTCCCATGGATGGATTAAAAGAGATACAAAACACCAGAAGTGAAGCAAGGGATTTCGCCCTAGATTTCATTGAAAATAATATTGACGGCAATCTGCCGGCTTTCTACAAATCACTCTCCGACAATCTGAAGGTTCTTGAAAGCGGATTCAGTCAGAGCCGTTACAGAATTGCACCTCCCGCTACGGATCTGAGCCGCTTTACTCTGGCTGATTACAAGAGGAACTATCACTATCATATCTACAACTATGATGAATACGCAGAACTGTTCCCCCAGTGGTTTGAAGACGGAAGGCGATGGTCTCCCGACAGAAACTGTTACCTCTTCCTGGGAACAGAAGTTCTTCCGGGTATGAATGACTTCATGAAAGGTGAGAATTTAGTATTTATGCTGAAATCAGAAGAGGGAAAGTGGAAGATTATTGCTCTTCCCGAGTAAACTCCCAGCCTCTGGAGGGATCTTTTGAGTCCTCCAGGCTGATTCTACCAATGATACCGTCCCGCAGCTCCTTGATAAGGAGACGGGCGGCTCTTTCTTTGTCAGCCTCTCCACCGCTAACCAGAAGACCTCTGTTCCTGGCAATCTGCTCAAGAATGATGTGAGCATCAGAGACCTGAAGATCCCCGTTGCTCATCTTTTCACCTTTATCATCAACAAGCTTGAAACGACTGGAGACAATTTCAGGGTATATAGAATTCAAATATCTAAGAGCACTGACTGCGATTTCATCGATTAGAAGCACTGCATCCTTAATGGACCCCAGAGTGGCCAGTTTCAATCCAACCAGCTGATCATCAAACTTGTGCCAAAGGATTCCAGGTGTATCCAGAATTTGTATCTCCTGGGAAATAGGAACGCGCTGCATATCCTTTGTGACTCCCGGCTTATTGGCGGCTGCGGCCTTTTTCTTACCGGCCAGAGTATTTATGACGGTGGATTTACCCACATTCGGGATACCTACAATCATTGCCCTGACAGGTCTTCTATTGACCCATTTCTTCCCTTTACATAGACCTTTGCACTCTTTGGGAATTGATTTGAGGGATCTCTTATTACGGGAATTAACGGCTATAGCCTTAATACTGTTCCCTTCTGAAAGTTTCCTTATCCAGGCGTCGGTGACGACGGGATCAGCCAGATCTGCTTTATTAAGCAGAATCAGTCTCGGTTTTCCCTGCGTCAGTTCTCCCAGGAGGGGATTCCTTGATGCCAGAGGCGCACGGGCGTCGAGAATTTCAATAACCATATCCACTTTCTTCAGATTTTCACGAATAAGTTTTTTTGTCCTGGTCATATGACCGGGAAACCATTGAATGGACATAGTTAATCTCCTGTATTATGATTCTATTGTAACTATAAACAGTTACGGAATCCTGTACGATCATAAACCAAGCGGGATAATTGTACTATCAGGAGAAGCTTATCTTTTCGAAAAATCTAATTACATATCTTAATAAAGAGAGCGGAAGACTTTTCATACAGACACACAACTTTCCTGATCCTGATGCTGTAGCCTCAGCCTTCGGCCTGAAGGGACTTCTTGACAGTCAGGATATTCATGCGGAAATAATCTATGACGGAGAACTGCAGAGAGATGCACTGATCAAGATGATTGCCCAGCTTCACATCCCTATCTATCACTGGAAACAGTATGAGCTGATTGATTCCGACCGCATTATCATAGTGGACGGCTGTAAGGGGAATTCCAATGTGGAGGATCTGACCGGAAAGGAAATAGCTGTTATCGATCATCATAAAAGCCTGACCACAGAGGATGTGGAACTGATAGATATCCGTCCTGAATACGGCTCATGCTCCACAATAATATGTGAGTACTACCAGGAACTCGGAGTGATACCATCAAGAGAGGCTGCTTCGGCCATGCATATAGGGCTTGCCAGAGACACTGATCTCTATACCCGGGGTATGACAGAGATGGATCTCAAGGCTTTAACTTTTCTTTTTCCATACTCAGATTTGGATCTTGTAAACTTGATCCTGAGAAATAATATTCAACTCAGTGATCTGGACTTTTATAGAAAAGTACTTGAGAGTCTTATGGTTTACAAGGGATTGGCTGTCTGTTATCTCCCGGAAGGATGCCCTCAGAACCTGATGGGAATACTGGGGGACTTCATACTCTCTCTTCAAGAGATCAATTTTGCTGCCCTCTTTGCCAATAACAGTGATGCCGTCTCAGTATCATTCAGAAATAACCGGGGCGATAAGGACGCATCCCGTATTATGAAGAGCTTCACTACAGGCATAGGCCGCGGGGGCGGACATAAAGAGATGGCAGGCGGTATTATCGAAAAACAGGAATCTCCCGATCCGGAAATCTGGTTTGAGAAACTGAAAGAGCTGCTTAACTGATCCGGCAGCTTAAAAGCCGTTCTTTTACAGCGGCTGCAGTCTGCTTCCCGCTTGCATCATTCTTCTTAATCCCCTCTTCCAGTCTATCCAGGGCATCGTAATAGAGATTCCATGCTCTCTTCTCGAACTCCCATCTTTTTCTGATACTGTCGCTGTTCTCCTCTTCTGATATAAAGGGAGAGAGCTGCAGCTCCGCCATCGCAAGAAGTGAATCGGCCTCTTCAGGTGATTCAAGAACTTTAAGAATAAGACGTAAAAATACACGGGTGATGGGTGCTGTTGAAATAAAACATCCCGTAAAAGGGTCAAGTTCCTCTTTCACTGCCGAACAGGAACCTTGTAGAAACTCTGCATAATAACTGAAATAGAGAATACGAAGAAGATCAGCAACCCAGGTACCCTGTTTTGCAGCAGCAATAGCCTCACCGGCAAAGGCGTCCTTATCATGACGCATAATCAGGCCCGGTTCATGAACATAGCGCATCAGCCCCCCCTCCTCATCGAAGAGGACAGAGAGGAGATACCCCTGATCTTCGGCACGCCCGATAAAAGTTGGAGTAAAGGGTCTTTTCTTTCTGAGTACTGAACAGAGTATACCGTTGGTGCCTCCTGTTACATGTACTCTGCTGAGACAGGTATTTTTTCCATCGGGCATTCCTGGAGAACTGTAGTCTGTCATCATTTCAGCCAGAGTGGAGACTGCCATAGGTAGCTGTTTATGAAAGATTTGTGTCTCCCCTTTTAATTGAAGATCTGCGGGAGGTAGAGGCACATCAGGAGTAAAAAGGGATTTTGCAATATCCTTTTCATTGACCAGAGCACCGGCAATCATCCCCAATACCACATCTCTTCCCGAAGAATCTTTTCCCCGGGCTCCCCAGAGTTCTGACATAAAGTGTTCAAATGCTGTTTTTCCTGTCTGTGCTTTGAGTTCCTTCTGGGGAAATACCTGATCAAGATCAATCTTGAATGTCCCTTTTATACCGGGATCTACTGCAATAGACCAGAGAGGAATAATTGCCTTGAGAAAACTGTAATGCCTTCCATAGCGGCCGTCTACACCAAAAACCTGGGCAATATCAGCAGCTGTATCTTCAGGGCTGCTCCCCGCTGTCAGAAGCGCAGCCAGAAGAGCTGACAATGCTTCCGTATCTTCTTCGGTAAATATGTATATTTCCAGATCATCAAGTCCGGGATAACCCTCCAGTTCAGAAGCCAGATACTCCTGAGCCAGGGCTTTAAGGCCGTTATGTGTTACCGAAAGAGAGAGCAGAACTGTCATCTTACTGTCAGCGGCTGCATTTCCGGCGTTTTTTTCATAAGCAAAAGTATCGGCCAGGCCCTTTAGACCGTAAACCATCTCATTTGCCTCTGTCTCCACTCCCATAAGAATGGGGTGATCAAACCAGTATTTCTGTTCTTCATTTTCAACACTCTCAACACGCTTCAGCATGGAAGGAGTCAGTCTTTTTTTATAATTATCAGGAGGAAGGGTAAGCAGAACATTGGCTGTAAAAATCATCTGGGATGCCGGATCGGTTATTGCATCGGGATTCAGGGACTCAACAGAGACAGTCCTCTTTGCCCGCAATGATTTAATCTGCTCTTCTGGAGTATCACCACCGAAACGGGCCTCCGGAAAGAAAAGTTCTAGAAGATTCTCACTGCCACTATCTGATTGTGAGGCAAATTTGAGTGCGGCACCAACGAAATCAGAAGCATTAGCGCTTTTAAGTTCCCCGACTACTGCCTGGGCAGCCTTTGCCATAAATGAAGAATTGGATGGATCATCACTATTTCCTGATTGAAGAATACGAAGAAAACTCTCTATCTGTTTTATGGAAGATTCAGAAAGACTGCTTCTCTCTCCATCCATAAATGCTTTTACTTCAGGAAGGGTCTCCCATGATTTTGTCCAGAATTGGTTCAGTGATTCCATAAATGCTCCTTATACTAGGCACTCCGAATCAGCTTATCCTGACTCAGACAGTCATTCCTCTGACAGATCCCATAGGGAATGGAACCACTGTAGATGCGCCCGACTTCTTCTTTTACTTTTTCAACAGTATTATTTTTTTCTGATAAATGACAGAGAAATATTTTTTTCAGTCTTGGATTATCAGCATCTGACAGTTTAGACATAAAAACAGCGGCATCCAGATTTGAGAGATGTCCTTTATTCGAAAGTATCCTTTTTTTAAGGAATTCAGGATAGGGACCGTTATGCAGCATCTCCGGAGAATAGTTGGATTCAAGAAAGAGGTAATCTGACTTCGCTGCCAGATCAGCCATCTCCTGAGAGATGACACCCGTATCTGTAATGAGAGTGAATACCTGACCACCCAATGAAAAATGAAACCCGATGGAACTGTGAGCATCATGGGAGGTTTCAAAACAGCGGAATTCAAGACCTTTAAAGGAATAATCTTTACCCGGAAGGATATCAAGCCGCTGAAGTCCCTGTTTTTTACAATGTTTTTCAAGGGGCATACCCCCATGGGTGACAACCGGAACATTCAAGGCATGTGACAGGGCCTCAACACCCTTAA
This sequence comes from Oceanispirochaeta sp. M1, assembly GCF_003346715.1. Classification (NCBI taxonomy): domain Bacteria; kingdom Pseudomonadati; phylum Spirochaetota; class Spirochaetia; order Spirochaetales; family Spirochaetaceae; genus Oceanispirochaeta; species Oceanispirochaeta sp. M1. Next base: position 116,782 of record NZ_QQPQ01000003.1, on the reverse strand, counting down.
AATGGTCACTGTGGTGATGAGTCAGAAATATAAAAGATATTCCCGACTCCTCAAAATCCAGCTGCTTCATACGCCTGCGGAATTCTGTAAGGGTATATCCATTATCGATAAGAATTGAAAATCCATTATGTTCAAAGATAAAGCCGTTGGCAGCAGATCCGCTGCCCAATATGGCAAATCTGGTTTTATCAGCCTTCAATCCATTTCTTCCATGTTTCCGGATCATAACCGATGCTGACTTTTCCGTCACAACGGATAACAGGAGTCCTGATCAGTTCAGGGTGGGCAGGAATCTCCTCCATAGGATCAAAATCCATATAGGCAAATTTCTGTTTGTACAGCTTTGATCCACTGTCAATCAGATCATCTACGGAAACCCTGGCAAGTATATTTCTAAGCTCACCCGGGCTGATGCCTTTTTCAGCAAGATCCAGTTTCTGAAACTTAAAACCCCTCTCTTTAAAAAAACGTTCGGCTTTCCTGGTGCTCTGACATTTTTTAATGCCGATAATCTGAATATTCAACGGGTTCTCCTGACTGTGAATGTGCCTGCAAGTATGGGAAAAATTGAGGGTTTTGTAAATCGGGAAGAACGGCTTTACCTGAAAAGAATGGACGTACTATAATGCATCCGAATGCGGAGGAATATTATTAATGAAGTATCTCAAGGGCCTTATTCTTACACTTATACTGTTTACTGCTGTATCTGCGGTTGCATCTGATAATTCTTCCATAACTGACAGCCCCAGAATGAAGGCCTATCTGCCCTCCTATAGGATGCATCAGTTTTTTAATCATGATCTTAATGAAAATACAGCCTGGTACAGCATGCATCCCTATGCACAGAGTCCGGATGCCTCCTATACACGGGGCCTCCCCCCTTCTTATGATTATTCAAGAGGTGAAAAGATTCTGACCCATTATGATGAGATCCTCTATTTCTCCATGGATATGGAGGGATTTCCAAATGAACTTCTAAATAGCAGTCAGGAAGGCGATCTTCGTTACCTGCAGCGCATTCTCAAGAATTCAGATACTAAGCTGTCTCTGTGTATCAGCGGATCTTCCAGTGAATTTATCCCTGTCCTGCGGGATGAAATCAAAAAGGATTATCTCTACAAAGAACTGAAGAGAATGATTAAGGATTATTCTATTTCCGGCCTGGACCTGGACTGGGAGTTCCCGAGAAATGAACTTGAAAAGGAATTCTATCTTGAATTTCTAAAAGAGCTGAGGACACTATGTGATGAACAGGAAACCAAACTGACTATTGCTGTCAGCCGCTTCCGTTCTCTTATCCCCGAAACCTACAGCCTGCCTGATGAAATTCATCTGATGAGCTATGATTTTTATGGTCGCCACAGTACGGCAGAAAGTACTCGGGAAGCCCTGGAGTATATGGCGGCCCGCTACGACATTCCCTATGAAAAATTGCTGATGGGGATTCCTTTTTACGGCAGAATTTTTGACGGCTACTCGCCTGATTACTGGAAAAAAGCACAATCCTACAGAGAGATAGTCTTTCAGAATGAAGTACTGCCCCAGGATGATGAAGCTGACGGCTACTACTTCAACGGGATGGACACTGTAAGGAAAAAGGCTGAAATGGGTGTAAACCTCGGAATCAACGGTTTTTTTGTATGGGAGATCGGCCAGGATTCATTCGGCAGAGATTCTCTTACTGCCGTACTGAACAAAACCCTGCGTCCTGAATAATATCAGTTTTTCTTCCATTCCACTGCAATCGAAAGATTGAGAGACTCAGGATCATAATAGGCTGCATCAGGCAGTTCAAACAAATATCCACCAGAGACCTTGAAACGGAAAGCTCCCAGAGAAAATGATTCCTCCATCCCGGGTGAAATGCTCAGAACGCCTGGTTCAGCCTTGAAGGAACATCGAAATCGGCTGTATCGTCCGCTCCGGGGAGCCCTCTTCAGCTCAGCAGAGACTTTCCATTCCTGAATCCTCTCCCTGTCATGGGTTATTGATGCCTCCCCTCTGGTGCTCCACACTCTTCCATTCCACCCTGTCCTGATCCTGTAAAAATGATTTATTTCAGAAGACTTGTCCGGCGGCAGAAGCTTATATTCAATGAGAAAGGGACAGGAAGAAAACAGCATCTCTCCTCTGCACTGAAGTCCATGAATCGGAAGATTTCCTTCCTGATAATCAGTAGCCGTAAACCATTTGAACAGAGTCTGAAGCCCATTATTCAGTTTCATGGTATATACATTCTCCCAGTAAAACTGAGAGTCAGCCCTTTCAAGCTTATTGTTCAACCAGCCGGGACTGTTGTACCAGAATCGACTGTTGAAATCCCAGAATTCACCGTAGTAAGTGAAAACCGGGAGTATTGAACAGCCTGGAACCCTCATGGATGCTGCTGAGACAGCTGCTGAGATTCTGTAGGTAGTTCTTGCTCTTTCTGTAATGAACTCTGTGACCGAGTGGTACAGAGGACTGTTCTGTCCTTTTCCTGAATCCCCAAACCACTCTTCATGACTGGAATCTTCGGGTTCCGGGTCAGGCAGTACAAGGGATACCCCCGTATTCACTTCCGTATAATTTCCAGGTTTAAATTTTACCCATAGGGCTGACTGTATACTGTCTTCCCCACTGAGCATCATAACACCGCCTCTACCGGGAAGCAGATATGCCGCAGCGGGATTCTCAAGAGCATTCTTAGAACTTCTATCCGGGTTCAGGCCCGGTGCATCTTTCAGAGAAGCAGAGCTGACAAGAGAATCCATAGAGATAAACTTCCACATCCCTGCCGCCTGGAAGGAGCCGAACAGGAGCCTTTCTGTTTCGAGGATAAAACGGGAGGGGAGAAACTCTCCCTCCCTGCTGCATAGCAGCCTTATCTCGGCAAGAGCCGCGTTGTCTTCAACTCTGTAGAATAGAGAGATCCCCTCCTGCAGATTAAGATCGGTTCTTACGATCTGCTCGGAGTAGAGAGAACCTGGCAGCATCAAGAGCAGCAATACAAACACAAGCATATATATGATAGCTGTCCACTGTGCCTGGTACTTCAAAGGAAGATAAAAAAAGAGGCTGCCTCCATTTGGTGACAACCTCTAGCTCCTTTTTACTATGAGTATCTGATTAGGATACTCATAATCTCCTTTTATTTACCTTATGGGCCCGTTATCCGGGCCGCCAACCAATCATATATTTCTTCAAAGACCTTATCCCGGTCCAACTCGTTCAGGCATTCGTGTCTTAAATCATCTTTAAGTATCAGTGTCAGATCTTCAACACCGGCCTTTCTGTAGGAATCAGCAACAGTTTTCACGCCTTTTCCCTGCTCTCCGCCCACGGGATCAGATTTCCCTGAATACAAAAGAAGGGGAAGCTTCGAATCTGTTGCTTTAAAACAGTCGGGGTGATTAATAATCTGAAGACCTTTAAACAGATCTGCATACATGCCGCTTTTACTGATAAAACCGCAATATGGATCTTCAACATACTTCTGAACTTCTTTACTATCCCTTGACAGCCATTCAAAACCGGTCTGGTTTTCCTGAGCAAAAGGTTTGTTATAGGCACCAAAGCTCATTGTATCAAGCATTTTGCTTCTATGTTTCCGTCCCTTCAGAGATGATTCTATTTTTGCCATAGTACCGGCAATTGTCAGCAATGCTGAAGGATGCGAACCTGTTCCTGAAAGAACTGCTCCAGCCAGTTCAGAACCATAGAGGCTCAGATAGTGGCGTGTCAGGAAAGAACCCATGGAGTGACCGAAAAAGAATACAGGAACGCTTTTCTGTTCTTTTGAGGCCAAAAGGTAGAGAGAACGTATATCTCCAATTACTTTTATCCAGCCCTGTTCATCAGCAAAATATCCGGTATTCTCTTCACTGCCCGCAGTTAAGCCATGACCTCTATGATCTTCACCGTATACAGCAAAACCCTTTGAAACCAGATAGGATGCAAAACGTGAGTAACGTTCAATATGCTCAGCCATACCATGGTTTATGATGATAAGAGCTTTTGTGTCGTTTTTGGGTGGTAGCCACTTCAGGGCATGGATTGTTTCATTTCCTTCACCCTTAAATGTGAAGGCTTCTGCTTCTGTCAATTCGGGATATTCTTCTGTCACAGCGATATTATACACTTGTTTCCGCCAATGAACAAACTTTTTTTTCAATGTATTTTTTCAGTGCTGCAAACGTTTTAAAAGATTTATTTAGATAATTTTATACTGTTTTGGAGATAGTTTTTCTGTTGTCTATTGCATTTTCCATTCCTACAGGTACAATTATATAAAAATTCAATTTTAACCTTGAAAAGGTATTATCTATATCAGTATCAAGATGTTTAAACAGTTCTGGAGGAAAATATGGTTATTTTAACACTGAATTGCGGAAGTTCTTCCGCAAAATTTCAGGTATATGACTGGGAAAAGAAAGAAGTCCTGGGTGTAGGAATGGTCGAGAGAATCGGTGAAAGTCTCTCAAACATAGAGCACAGCCCCCTGGGAAAACCCGAATTCGAAGAGAAAAAAGCATGTCCCACACATAAAGAAGCCGTAGAGTGGATTATCAGTACCATTCTTGACAAAGATGCCGGATGTATCAGCGATATGTCTGAAATTAAAGCTGTAGGTCACAGAGTCGTTCACGGCGGAGAAGCTTTTAAAAAATCAGTGATTGTTGATGAATCAGTACTGAAGGCTTTCGAAGAGCTTAACCATCTTGCTCCCCTTCACAATCCGGCAAATATTCTTGGTATCAGAGGAGCTATGCTGGCTCTTCCCAATGTTCCTCATTGTGCAATTATGGATACAGCATGGCATCAGACCATGCCTTCCCTCTCCTTTATGTACGCCCTTCCTTATGACTGGTATGAAAAAAACAATGTCCGACGTTATGGATTTCACGGAACGTCCTACCTTTATACAGCCAAGAGAGCTGCCGTTCTCATGGGTAAAAAAGCTTCTGAAACCAATGTAATCATTGCCCATATCGGAAACGGTGCATCCATGTGTGCCGTTAAAGACGGTAAGGGATATGATACATCCATGGGTATGACTCCTCTGGAAGGTCTCATGATGGGAACAAGAAGCGGTGACATCGATCCTGCCATCGTTACCTATATGATGAACGAAAAAGGGATGGATACAAAAGAGATGGACGCCACTCTTAACAAGAAGAGCGGTGTACTGGGAATTACAAAAGAATTTGTAGACAGAAGAGATGTTCAGGCCGGAGTAGATAAAGGTGATATCATCTGTACCCTGGCTCAGGATATGGAAGCCTACAGAATCAAGAAATACATAGGTTCCTACTATGCAGCCATCGGCCGTGTTGATGCAATTGTGTTCACAGCCGGTGTGGGAGAGATGAACCCCAGCTACAGAGCGAAATCTCTCATGGGCCTTGAAAACATGGGAATCATAATTGATGAGAAAAAGAACCTTGCGTCTATTTCCAGAAACTGTGAAACCTGTATTTCAGCAGATAATTCTCCTGTAAAGGTTTTTGTAATTCCCACAGATGAAGAACTTGTCATGACTGAAGACACTTTTGCACTCATGAACGGAAGCTACGATGTACATGAAAACTATACATACTACTTCCAGAGCAAAGAGTATAAGAACAAGGCAAGAGAAAGAGCTCTTCCCGGTAATATCAAAAAGAATCCTGCACTGAAAGATGTTATTGTCGAAGCATAAATCTAAGTAGGAACGGCGGCCGAAACTGAATCAATGGATTCAATAAGGCCGCTGATTTTAGATATGCAAATAAAAAAGCAGAGCCCGGGGATTTTCCTGAATGCTCTGCTTTTTTTTATGTCCGGTTACAGTCACCGACTGAATTGATTTAAAAATCCAGTCCCAGTCTCCCTGCAAGAGCAATAAGAAAAAGGCCCACATCACTTACAATGCCCACTGCCTGGCCTGTTCCTCTGTCTGCCAGCTTTGTAACAACCGCAGGATTAATATCAATACATACAGTCTTGACCCAGGAAGGTGTCATATTGCCGGTACCGATGGAATGAAGCATTGAGCTGAGCATCAGAATCATATCCGTATCCTTGATGATTTCTGAATACTGTGCCTGAGCCTCAATCATGTCATTCACAGTCTCAGGAAGAGGACCGTCATCCCGAATGGAACCAGCAAGACAATAGGGAATATCGGACTTGATTACCTGATACATAAGACCGTCATTCAGATCTCCGGCATCAATGGCCTCTTTGATTGAGCCGTAGCCATTGATTCTGTTGATCGCCCTCATATGGTGATTATGACCACCATGTGTGGGCTTGCCGCTCTTCATGTCAACACCCAGAGATGTTCCGTAATAATAGGTCTCCAGGTCATGAACAGCAACAGCATTCCCGCCGAGGAATCCCTGTAGATATCCTTCTCGGATAAGGGCTGCCAGAGCCGGCGCACCCCCTGTATGTATGACAACAGGACCGCAGACAACAACTGTCTTGCCGCCCTTTGATTTTATATGCTTTAACTCTGCAGCAATGGTATCAACGGCAACATCATAGCTGCGCTCGGAAGAGACCTCATTAGTCATAAAGGCAAAGCCGTCATCCTTCTTTTCTGCTGCAGGGGGATAAACACGGATAGATTCACTTCCACAGAGTATGGCATCCCCTTTCTTGATATCCCTGATTTTTGTACAGATATAACGACTCTCTTTTTTAACAATCACAGCATCCATTCTCTGCTGAGAGACCTTATTCCAGGAATTGTCCTCATAAACTTCAGTACGGTGATTTGTGGAGGAGTAGAATCCCTCGGGAGCATGGGCATCCTTGTTGGAAATTTCAAAATGAGCATTCACGGCACCCTTTTCATAGGCTCCGATAGCTGTCAGCTTGGGTAGTATCTGATCCAGTGATTCAGTATCTTCTCCGAAAATTTTGATTTCGACCCGGGATGTCTCATTAACTATTTTTCCGATGTCAATTTTTTCTATCCGGTAGTCCAAATTTTCATCTGTTATCAGGTTCAGCATATCAGAAAGAATACCTGAATCAATCAGATGTCCCTCTGAGATAATTGTAATGTCTTTCATTAAATTCCCTTTAGTTAATATCCGGCCTGCAGTGTCGCTCTCATTATGGTGTCCGCTTTCTCATCTCCAATAAGATATGCAATTATCTCTCTTGAAAATTCGGCAGCACCACCGACACCGCAGCCTGTTATTACATTTTTATCACAGACAACACGGTCAGTGCTATATATTCCATAAGGACCGGCTTTGTCTTCAAATCCCGGATAACAGGTATATCGTTTATCTTTCAGTATGCCCGCAGCACCTAATACAAGTGAAGGAGCTGCGCAGATAGCGGCAACCAGTTTACCCTGGTCATGAAATTTTTTAACTAGATCAATTACGGTCGGATCTGCTGCAATATGGGCTGAGCCGGGCATGCCTCCGGGGATGAGAATGGCATCAGCTTCTTCTGGAAAATCATTCAGAAGAACATCCGCCTTGAGATGGACACCGTGAGAGCCCTCGATGAGTCTCTCTTTGAGGGCTACAGTTGTTACATCTATCCCCGCTCTTCTCAAAAAATCAATGGGAGTGATGGCCTCAACTTCCTCAAGACCATCTGCCAGAATTACCGCTACAGATTTCATAAAGGTTCTCCTTAAGGTCAATGCCTAATTAATTCTACTACAAAAAAGCAAATATTGTACTGGTATTTTTCATACCCGAAGCCTTAGGGCAGAAAAAAAATAAGGGGACCATATGGCCCCCTTATGTAACATCAACGATTTAGCAGTTCATCCATTTCTTTATTGTATAATTCATAAATCGTAGGTCTCAGGAGTTCCATCTTTGCAGACAGCTCCCGGCCCACTTCAAAATGATTCTGAAGAATAGAGAACTGATAGATTCTCTCAAAACTTGAAAAACCGGTTGCAGGAGAGACAAGGTCGGCAATTTCCTGATTTATAAGTTCCTTCAGCTCAGGAGCCTCTCCCATAAGAGTTCTATTCTCATACATTACATTATATTTCTTTGCATACTCTTCCAGAGTATCAAAGTCAGGAACAATCAGCGCAGAAAGAAATTTCCTATCCTGTCCGATAACAACCACATTATCAATATATGGTGATTCCTTCATCTTGGACTCAAGGGGAACAGGCTCAACATTTTCTCCACCCAGCAGAACGATAGTATCTTTTGCACGTCCTACAAGAGAGATTTCATTATCACGTGAAATTACAGCAATATCACCGGTATCAAGCCAGCCGTCTTTTGTAAGTACAGAATTTGTAAGTTCCTGATTTCCGTAATAGCCTTCCATAACCTGCGGACCTTTAACATGAAGAACACCTCGCTCTCCTGTTTTAACTTCCTTACCCTCTGCATCCAGTGCCTTGATCTGAGTTCCGATAAAAGCGGGTCCAACTGTATTTACAACAGGATGTGATTCTTTTCTTACAGAGATAACAGGTCCTGACTCTGTCAGACCGTATCCTTCAAGGATCTTAACCCCGATGGCTGCAAAGAAATTATCAACATCTCTCTGCAGAGCACCGCCTCCAGAGATACCTGCTCTGAGGGCCGGAAACATTTTTTTAACAACTTTTGAAAAAAGGATTTTATCACCTGCATAACGGAGAGGTGCAGTATGAATACGACCGAATGCAGCGCCAATCTTTTTAATTGCTCCGGCATTACCGGTATAATTAGGATATCGATCCTGCAGCAGACAGCAAAAATGCTCATCTGCAACCGATTTCTTAACAAAGAAGTGGAACATATTCTCTACTTTGTCACCCTTTGCTTTAATATTCCTGATGATACCTGCATAAAGAGCTTCCCAGAGTCGGGGTACTGCTGTCATCAGTGTAGGCTGAACCTCCTGAAGATCCATCAGGAGTGTTTTACCTATTGGTTTTGAATAAGCAAGACAGGCTCCGTTCAGACATGAAACATACTGGATAATTCTCTCAAAAGAGTGCCAAACCGGCAGAATTGTGAGCCATGTATCAGTTTCAGAAACAGGAATTGAATCCAGCATTGCTGTGGCCTGATAGATATAACTTCTGTTACTCAGCATGACACCCTTGGGAATACCGGTGGTACCGGAGGTAAAGATAATAGTTGCAATATCCTCTTCACTTCCCTGTGCTATCTCTTTCTCAATCAGATCAGAATCTACGGCAAGGAGCTCCTCACCCTTTTTCATAAGGTCTGAAAAATTGATTATCTTATATTTTTCAGCTTTAGCTGCAGTTTCAGCATCGGCCTCTTCAATCATTACAATTTGTTTCAAAGCAGGAAGATCAGCCTGTACTTCAAGAAGTTTTTCCAACTGCAGTGAATTTTCAAGAACAGTTGTTTCACAGGAAGGGATACTGATGATATGTGCCAGTATTTTTGAATTGATGTCACAGCCCCGGGGTGCATCATTGGCACCGAGAGAAAGAAGACCAAGATCACAGATAAGCCACTCTTTCCTGTTATCTGCGATGATACCTACTGTATCTCCCCTTTTAATTCCGATTGACTGGAATCCGGCAGCACAGTACTGAGCTTCCTTATATAACTGAGTATAGATTGTCGGCTGATAAACACCATCCTTATCCTTACTGAGCTGTGCTGTTGCATTTGGAAATTTCTGCACAATTTTCTGCAGCTGTTTCATTATTGTCGGTTCCATCATATATCTCTCCTCAAAAACGATCTTTTGCATACTGATATCAAGTGGACTTCAGGGTCCAATTCAGCTACGGATAATAGACAAATTATCTACTAGTGTATATATACTATTAGATACATAAAGATATTACAGGCCATCACTTCCGTCAATCTATTCAATATTTAATCGACCGGATAAAAGATTATTCTAAAAACATGACAAAAGGAGCCATTGGAATCATTGAGCCTCAATGAAGCCGGGATGCTGAGAAGGGTGAAATCTTTGAAGAAGCAGGTATTTCACAGATACTTATGAAAAAAAGGTAAGCAAATCCTCATAGATTATTGATTCTCCCTGCTTTATACGCTATTTTGTACCTAATAAAACTGTTATGGAGGATTCCCATGGCCTATGTAATTGCAGCAGATGACTGTGTTAACTGCGCAGCCTGTGAAGGCGAATGTCCCGTAGACGCAATCAGTGAAAAAGATGATGCAAGATTTATCGACGCTGATCTGTGTACCAGCTGCGGTGCTTGTGCGGATGTATGTCCCACTGAGTGTATCACTGAAGCTTAATAGCTGACGTTAATAAAAAAAGCCGTCTGAATGGACGGCTTTTTTTTATTACTCATAATTATGTTATCTTTGGCTTCCAAAAGGATTAAGATTAAAATACAGGGGATCAGGATGAACCTTTCAATTGATAAAATTAAAAAAAGAGCTGTTCTGATAAACAGGATCAGAAACTTCTTTTTTGAGAGCGATTTCCTTGAAGTGGACACTCCCCTCCTTTCACCCCATCTTATCCCGGAATCATCCATTGAGAATTTCAAAGCATCTCTTATCAGTCCATACAGAGATGATATCCCCCTCTATCTGACACCATCTCCCGAAATATGGATGAAACAGCTTCTGGCTCAGGGCTCAGGCGATATATTCCAGATCTGCAAGAGCTTCAGAAATAATGAGCAGATCAGTCCTGTGCATAATCCTGAATTTACCATGTTGGAATGGTATAAAACCGGCATCACAGCAGATGAGAATATCCGCATCTGTGAGCTTCTGATCTCTTCAATCTGTCTTCCTGAAACTCCTGACTCATGCAGGCCCCCTTTCCGGCAGATGACTGTGGAAGAGGCTTTTATTGAATTTGCAGGCTTCTCACTTGAAGAAAATATGGAAATCCCGACTCTGCTGAAACAGCTGCAGCTTGCGGGTATCCCCGCTGAAGAAAATGAAGGCTGGGAGGTTCTCTACCATAAACTCTTTTTAACACTTGTAGAGCCTGAGCTTCCCTGTGACAGACCTCTTGTTCTTAAAAACTACCCCCGAAGACTTGCCACACTGGCGGCAGATATTGAGGAAAGCCCCTGGTCTGACCGCTGGGAGCTGTACATGGATGGTACTGAAATTGCCAACTGTTATACTGAAGAGACTGATATCGAAAAAATCAGAAACTACTATGAAAAAGAGGGACAGAAAAAGAGTCTGAATTCCAGAGTTCCTGTCCGCATTTCAAGTTCCTGGGTGAAGGGAATGAAAGATTTCCCCTCCTGCTCCGGTACGGCTATAGGAGTAGACAGATTAACTGCAGCCCTAATCGGAGATAAGAGTATTCAGGGGGTGATTTTATTTCCTCTTGATGCTATACTCCCTGAAGCAAAAAACAGCTGAATCAATATTTGATTCAAGCTTAATTAAATATAGTAAAGGATAATATAATGGGACAGATTAAAGCAGGCGCTATCGCCAAGGGAACATTTCTTCTTGAAAAAGATATCCCCTTTATTGTTATTGAAAGAGAATTTGTCAGCCCAGGAAAGGGTTCAGCCTTTGCAAGACTGAAACTGAAAAACCTCAGAACAGGTGCCGTTCTCAAAGTAACTCATAAAACACAGGACATAATTCAAGAAATTGATGTGGAAGATGTAACTTCACAGTTCCTCTACTCTGATGGAGAAAGCTTCCATTTCATGAATGCCGATACCTTCGAGCAGTATGAAATACCTATGGCCTCCATGGATGAGATGCAGTTCTTCCTGAGAGAAGGTGAAAGCTATAAGGTAGTCCGTTGGGAAAATGAATCTCTTGATATCAAACTCCCTCCTAAAATGGATCTTATTGTTACTGAAGCTGAGGATGCTGTTAAGGGAGACACCGTTCAGGGTGCCACCAAATATGTAAAAGTTGAAACCGGTTTGACCGTAAAGGTTCCCATCTTCATCAAAGAGGGTGAAAAAATCAGAATCAATGTAGAAACCAAAGAATATCAGGAAAGAGTTAATAATTAATAAACTATGAAATATAAGACAGACCCCCGCCTACAAAAACTTGTAAACAAACAGGTAGCCTTTCAATTCCATGGAGAGAAACTCAAATTTGACCTCTCCATGGGCTTATTCAGCAGCTTTGATATAGATGCCGGTTCCCGGCTTCTTCTGAAATCATTGGCCAAGGAAGCTCCTCTGGGAGAATATAAAAAGGCCATAGATACAGGCTGCGGTACGGGTGTATTGGGAATCTGTCTTAAAAAGAAATATCCCGAAATGCAGATAAAGTTTCAGGACAGGGATGCACTGGCTGTTAGCTTTACGGCTCATAATGCAGCTCTTAATGAGATAATCCTACATAAAAAAGATCTTCATACGGGTCTGCTCCTGGATAATACAGAGGCGGGTTCTCAGGATCTTATTATATGCAACATTCCCGCAAAAGCGGGAGATCATGTCATCAGTGACTTTATCTTCAAGGCATCATCCACAATTACTCCTGAAGGGCGTGTAGCGGTTGTTATCGTAGACAGCCTGAAGGAAGTGGTATCTGATGCCATTAAAGCCTGTGGCGCCCATGTGATTCACACAGAAGCCACAAAAATGCACTCTGTCTTTCACTTCGGTGCAGGAACAGAGACAAGAGAACTGAACTTTGACAGATATATCCGTCATACAGGCCGCTTTAAACTTATTGAGGATAAATATAAGCTCTCCACAGTTTATAACCTTCCCGATTTTGATCAGCTCAGCTACTGGATACATGTGTCCGGTGAGATTCTGTATAAAACTTCTTTTTCAGGTAAGGCTCTCTTCTGGAATCCGGGTCAGGGTCATCTTCCCGTATGGCTGAACAGCAGAATGACAAACGAATTTAAATCCATCAACATCGCCTCAAGAGATTCTCTGCAGAATAAGATTACGGAATACAACCTCTCAAAAGTATATGAGGGTGAGGTGGAATCAGCCTTAGTCCCCGATGAAGTTTATTTAAAAGACTTATACCAGGAAGAGGAGTTCAGCTGTGTATTCCTGAATTTAGACCCCATACCCAAGGTCAAATGGCATCAGGATCTTGCTGCTACGGCTTTAAGACTGACCAGAACCGGCAAGTTTTGTTTTATTATGGGCAGAAGCTCCGATATGTCTCAACTGGAAAAACATCTTAAAGGTTTCAAGACTATTGAGGATGACAGATTCAAGGGTAACCGGGGAATGCTTCTCAAAAAGAAATAAAGCTCAAGTCTCTTCAATAACTTCAAAATCAGGTAAATTATCTATCTTAAATTCTTGTTCAAGGTTCTCTTTAATAACCGCGTCAGCTGTGAAATTAGAATCTGCAGGCTTCTTTTTATCAACACCCGGCATGGACTCAATATGTACAACTCTCTGTGGAAAGGGAATCTCAATTCCTTCTTTCTTGAAGGCCTTCCAAATTTCCATATTTGTCCAGGAAAAGGAATCTGCCTTGAAGGAGACATCCTTTACAAGTGAGCGGAGAGCAACTTGTATACCATTATCACCGAAACTGAGTATACGAACGACATTTTCAGGCCCCTGCAGTCTGTAGGGATTCATCTCATTTACCTCTTCCAGTATAACACGCACTCTTTCCAGATCAGAATTATAGGAAACACCCACCTCATTGACAATAACGATCTTTCTATCAGTATAGGAGTAGTTATGTACGGCATTATCTACAAAGAAGGAGTTTGGAATGATAATATTTTCATTCTGAAAGGTTTTTATATCGGTGGAGATAAAACGGATATTCTGCACTATACCGTCATAACCGTTTACAAGGACTCTATCCCCTTCTTTTATAGGTCTTGTTGAGATAATGATGAAACCGGCAAAGAAGTTGGCCACAATGCTCTGCAGACCAAAACCAAGTCCAATACCAAGGACACCCAGGAGAACCCCCAGGGCAGAAAGGTCAATTCCCACAACAGACAGGCCGAAGAGAAGGACTACTGTCATTACAAGATAGCGTGTAAGACTGCCTATTGAAAAACGCTTGGCCTCATCCATCCCGAATTGCCTAAACAGTGAGGAATCAAGAAGCCTTCGTGCATACTTGCCCGACCAGGAAGCCAGGTAAAATACCGGAATAAGCATCAACAGGGTAACAACGGAAACTCTTGTGTTACCGGATACAAAAAACGGCTGATTCATAACACCCAGAAAGCGGCTGAACCAGTAATATATTTCCTTCTCCAGAAGGCTGCCTACGGATGCAACCAGACCTCCCAGGACAAGAAACTTCAGAAAAAGTTTTACATACTTCAGAACCCTTCCGGAAATCTCATCCTTTAATTTTGTAAGGGCGAGAATCTTACGTGTTCCCCACATAAGAAGGTAATAGGCAAGAACCATTCCTATGAAAGGAAGGGCGACCCGGGTGACAAGACCCAGGATACTGAAAGGCAGAGAAACAGTCCCCACAGAAATATTTTGAGTGAGAATGTCAATCAGGGTTCTGAATAAATCCATAACTATTCTTGAGCCGCATATTCCAGCATATCTTTCAGCTGGGCATCATCAATCAGTCCGAGATCATGGCAGGGCTGCAGAAGCTCTTTTACATGAGCATAGCTGTAGAGATTGATTCCTGCAGCTTCCATATCCTTTCGCCCCTGTACACCGCGCTCAAGGAGAACAATAAGGTCCTCAACTACCAATCCGGCGCCTCTGAGGATCTCTATGGCCTCCACCTTGGATTTTCCGGTTGTGATCAGATCATCAAGAAGAAGAACTCTCTCTCCCTTCTTATATTCACCTTCAATTTTGTTTCCCGTTCCATGTTCTTTCATGGTCATACGGGGATAGATCATGGGGATTCCTGCTTCTAGAGAAACCGCGGTTGCCAGGGGCAGCGCTGCCACAGGAATACCGGCGATTCTGTCATATTTGAGATCTTTGATCAGTTCGGCATATCCTCTGGCCACTTCAGCAAGAAGAGATGCGTCAGAAGACGTCCGTCGCAGATCGATGTAGAAGGGAGATTTCTTACCTGATTTCAATGTGAACTCCCCCACTCTGAAACACTCGGTCTTGATCAGTCCCTTCATAATTTTGTCTTTACGGAAATCCTTCTGACTTAATCCGGGGACAGAAACCCTTTTAGCTCTGGCATCATTCAGCTTATCCCTGAACTCTTTAGCAGCCTTTCCGGGATCTGCAGCTCCGGCTACGGATCTTGAAACATTAGGAAGGATTCCCAGTCCGTCAGCACGGCATCCTGCTGAAACAGCTTCCAGCATATCACCGCCCTGAGTTCCGATTCCGGGAGTAAGGAACCATGTATCGGGACAGGCGGCTCTTACTTTTTTCAGGGCCTCCGTATCATTTCCTGCAACAACAAGCCCGATCTGAGAACCCCAGCTGATACACTCTCTGGCGATTGTAATGTAAAGATCTTCAAACTCGCCTCCCGGTCTCTGAACCTGCAGATCCTGAACGGCTCCGGCTCCGGGATTGGTGGTCCGGCACAGAAGGAATACACCATGGTGATCACCCTTTGCCAGAAAGGGATCTACAGCATCTCTTCCCATATATGGTGAAAGGGTTACGGCATCAGCCTTGTAATAATCAATCAGTGAATCGGCGTAGGCCTGAGCGGTTGATCCAATATCATTTCTTTTGGCATCTATGAGAACAGGAATTTCCCTGGGAATCAGAGAAAGGGTTTCATTCAGGGCTTTAAGCCCCTCAGGTCCGTACACTTCATAAAAAGCGATATTAGGTTTGTAACAGGCAGTATATGGGAGGGTTTCCTCAATGATACGTCTGTTCTGTTCCACAATGGCTTTCAGTGCCTTTCCTGATCCTTTCTTTGCATCCACACGGGGATCCAGACCTACACAGAGAAGTGTATCTTTCTCTCTACAGACTGATTCCAGTTTTTCAAAAAATGTCATTAATCATTACTCCGCTTGATTTATTTTACTGCTGTACCGCTTGTACCGCTGCACCGCCGTTATCATATTTTAATTTTTTGTCATTATATTCAAAAAATACCCGGCTGAACAGTCATAAATATGCTCAGAAAGGCTGACTCATTAAAAAATAGAATTGAATATTCACTGACTATTATAATAGTATGTCATAAAGCTATGACAAAAAAAATTATTTTTATAAGCGGAATACTGTTTTCTTTCCTCATTTCTCTCACCGCAGATGAAGTTCTGCCTACGGCTGTAAAGGGCTCAATTGATCTTTCAGGCATCGACCGGGGATCCGACATCTACTCACTTCAGGGAGAATGGGGCTTCTACTGGAATCAATTACTTACAGAGACAGAGAATAAAGACGAGACCTTTATGACAGTTCCGGGAAACTGGGCGGCAGAAGGAGAATATCCGGCTTCCGGATTTGCCAGTTATTCACTTGAACTCAGAGGACTCAGCAGAGGAAATGATTATGAACTCTATGTACCTGAAAGCGTATCAGCATATAATTTATATCTGAATGGAAAACTTATCTCATCCAACGGCGAGGTGGGGAAAGAGAGAAAAAGTTCGCGACCCGCATTCAGGCCGGGAACAGTTATTTTTAATGCCGGTGATGATCCGGTACAGCTCAATCTTCAGATAAGTAATTATCATTACAGAAAAAGCGGTATCTGGCGGGATTTATTAATTGGAAAACCCGAAGTGCTTTCATCCTATTATCAGAAGAAACTGATACTTGAAGCCTTCCTTATCGGTCTTTTGGCTTTTGTGACGGTATATCATTTAAGTCTCTATTTCTTTCGTAAAGAAGAACGGGCCGAGTTTTACTTCGGGCTGATTTGTCTGGTACTTCTGTTACGGCTTCTGACAACAGGTGAACAGCTACTGACTTATCTCATTCCGACCTTCCCCTGGGAAATTGCCAGAAGAATGGAGTTTTTACCCTTCTCTGCGGCTTCTGCTTTTGCTATCTGGTATTTCTACAGCCTCTATCCCTTTGAATTTAACAAAAAGTTTCTAAAAGTATTTACAATTATTGTTTCTGTTTTTGGATTTATATTTATAGCCCTTCCTGTCCGGTTTTCCAATCATTTTATACTGGCAGGAGAGCTGAACCTTTTCCTTGGAATGATCTACTCTATCGTTGTTGTAATACGTGCCCTGAGGCAAAAAAGAAACGGTGCACTGATGATATTGATATCCGTAGGGATTCTATTAATATCTGTTATCAATGATATACTCTATTCCAACCAGATCTTCCACTCTTTCTATGCAGCTCCCCTTGGATTCATCTTTTTCATAGTAAGTCAGAGTTTGATACTTTCAAGGAGATATGCCTACTCCTTCAGAACCATCGAAGATCTGACTGTCAATCTAAAGGACTTCAATAAATCACTCTCCCGTTTTGTACCCTTTCAGTTTCTCGAATATCTTAATAAAAACAGCATTCTTGAAGTAGAGCTCGGTGATCAGACATTACGAAATATGACTATACTTTTTGCAGATATCCGATCTTTTACAACCCTGTCTGAGGTTATGACACCCGAAGAGAACTTTAAATTCCTCAACTCTTTTCTCTCTCAAGTTGTGCCGGTTATCAGAGAGGGCGGCGGATTTGTAGATAAATTTATCGGTGACGGTATTATGGCACTCTTTCCCCAGTCCACAGACAGCGGCCTGCAGACTGCGGTCAACCTGCAGCTTGCAGTACATAAATACAATGAAGCCAGAAGCAGGGCCGGTTATATTGATATCTGTCTGGGAATTGGACTTCATACAGGGGGTCTGATGCTTGGTACAATCGGAGCGATGGACAGAATGGAAACAACTGTTATATCCGACACAGTAAATATAGCCTCCCGGATGGAACAACTTTCAAAGCAGTACGGCGCCTCCATTATTATCAGTGACGACATGTACCATAGTCTGGAACATCCTGACAAATTTGAAATCAGAAAACTCGGATCAACAGTAGTCAAAGGGAAACGTCATCCTATTATTGTACTGGAGATTCTGGACGGTCTTGCCAGGGCAGAAAAAGAGAAGAAAATTGAAACAAGGGAAATTTTTGAACAGGGAATTGTACTTTTTGAAACTCTCCGCCTGAAAGAAGCCAGAGAAAAGTTCCATGAAGTTCTTAATCATTATCCAGCAGACAAAGCATCCAGCCTCTTCATTTCTAGATGTGAAGAAGCTGAATGCCTGGATGTAATGGTGCCGATTGATGAGAAAAAACCTTAAAAAGCTGCCCAGCAGACCTCGTAGGGTTCCAGTATAATTCCCCATCTGCCCTCGGATGCTTCTATCACTGAGCCGCCGTCTGTCAAACTGCTGCACTCAGCAGGCAGGGCAACAGGACAGTTCCTTCCATCCAGGGTCATATGAAGTCTTCTGCGTGAGGTATTCTGCAAACAGAGGATAGACTCACTGCCGTCATAGGCTGTTCTGATCAGAGCAAAGACCTCGGGGTCAAGCTTGAGTACCGACTGAGGTGATGAAGGATCAAAAGCCTTGTGACTGCGTCTGATCTTAAGCAGATCCTTATATCCTCTATAAATCAGATTTCTGAGAGAATCCTCTTCCTCAAGTTCCCTGACAAGGGTAAGGCTGTCAAGTTTTTCTCTGTTAATACGCCGGTTGATACCGGATTCCTCCACACCCTTCGTCCAGTTACCCGAACCGAGAATACTGTGAACATAAATACCCGGAACACCCGCCATACAGAGCATGACAGCCTGAGAGGATAGAAACTGCATTGCTTTCAGATCAACCGGCAAATCCGGATGATTAACAGCATCCCTGTAGTTGATATTCAGCTCATAGGGAATCTCTCCATCGGGAGTAGCCTTGTATGAGACCTTTCCTCCCCTTGATTTAACAACAGAAATCAGATTATCCAGCTCATCATCACTGAGGTAGCCTCTTGCAGGAAGAACACCGATTCCATCATGGCTGGACATGAAGTTGAAGTAGGTATGGTCTGAGTTAACATCGGGCAGTGAAGATGCCCAGTCTGTCAGATGGACTGCACTTTCCCGTGCAAAAGCATCAAGGGTGAGAGGCGGCAATGTAAATTGGTATACCATATGAGCCTCATCCCTTCCGTCTCCGAAATAGGATATATTCTCTTTATGAGGCACGTTGGTCTCGGTCAGGAGAATCACATGAGGAGCCACTTCATTTAGAACGGCTCTGTAGAGCTGTACGACAGCATGGGTTTTAGGATGATGCATACAGCTGGTACCAATTTCTTTCCAGAGAAAACCGATAGCATCCAGGCGGATAATCTGGGCTCCCTTAGCCGCATACAGCAGAAAGATATCAAGAAACTCCAGAAGTACATCAGGATTAGAAAAATCAAGATCCACCTGATCGGGACTGAAGGTAGTCCATATATATTCAGTACCTTTGTGTGTTTCGAATTCACTTAAAAGGGGCAGTGCCCTTGGACGAAATACTGATGATAGATCTGTAGATGGATCTACAGAGTGAAAATAGTTTTTATATTTTTTATCACCTGCCATAAACCCTTTAAACCAATCGCTTGAAGCGCTGCAGTGGTTTAAAACCAGGTCAAACATAAGGTTGAATTTCTCTCCCAGATCCTCTATATCATCCCAGCTGCCAAGATCAGGATTGATCTGCCTGTAGTCGACTACAGAGAAGCCGTCATCCGAGGTATAGGGTGAAAATGGAAGGATATGAATACCCGACAGCATATCCTTCAGCCAAAGATCAGCAAACTCCTTGAGAGCCTGCAGCGGAGACATCCCCTCTTTCCTGATGGAGTCTCCATAGCTGATCATCACAACATCATCTGATGTCAGCGGAAGTTTTCCCCTGGGAATCTTTGGTACATTGATCAATTCGGACCACTGCTCCTGTAATTGATCAATCCTCTTTTCAATGGAGGGAGCGATATCACTGCCATAAATAAATTCTATAAGTTCTTTTTTGGTCTTCATATAATAAAGTATAAGACAAGCGGGCTGTGTTTCAAAAAAAAAAGACAGAACCGTAGTTCTGCCTTGTAAATTCTTATTTATTTGTATTTCAGGAGTTAAGAGGAACTTTTTTAATCATGGGAGACTGAATAACAAAACTCTCTTCATAACCTTCCAGCCCCTTTACCTGTACTGAGAACTTATCAGCTTCAGCCTTAGTGTTGAATGCACCGATTCTCACACGGAAAACTGCATTACCCCCGACACTCTTTGACTGAACGGTTGTAGTAAGACCCCTGGATTTGAGGGAGTCACTGACTGATTCAGCTTTTGTCAGTGAACTGTAGGAACCTACCTGAATCCAGAAGACCTGTACAGTAACATCTTTGTACTGAGCCTCGGGAGCTTTAATTACAGGAGCTTTGATTACAGCAGGAGCAGGAGTATTATCAACGATTTCTTCAGTACTTTCAACTTCCGTACTGTCGGCATCAATCAGTTCGATCTCGATGGAATCCTCGGTTTTATCCATCATACCGGGTACCTCATCACTGTCTCTTGCCAGTTCAATGGGATCGAATTCATTATTTTTCTCAGGAACCAGCGTAGTTGCCGCCAATGCAGGCTTCAGGGCATCTGTATTTTTATCAGGTGAGAAAAAGAAAAATCCGGCTGTGCCTACTATGATCAGAAGTCCTAATGCCGAAAGGAGGACCCACAGTGTTTTAAGATGATTATCTACGGGACGATTGTTTTCTTGATTATCCATACAGTTTATCTCTCCGGTGGAAGATGTTTTATCCACTTGTCCACCCTTTTACGCAATACTGCCCGGGTGGAACTGTTTCTTATAATATAAGTATCGACTCTGGAAAAAAAATATTGAGACTTAAGTTCCCTCTGAGACCGGAATCGGCTCATTAGATTTTCAAGGGAACGGCTGTCTCTTTTCCAGGCCCTGTAAAGACGAATTAAGAAGGGTGCCTGCACCCAGAGTATATGATCACATTTTTTCCAGAAATCAGCTTTTTCCAGGGCGGCTGCATTCACAATAAGGGAGGTTCCTTCCTTCATATTTCTGATATAGTCATCAAGCTCTCTATGAAGTTCCGGATAAAGAATATCCTCCAGCCTCTGCAGTGAATCAGGCTTATTGAATACCTTTGCACCCAGAGTTATCCGGTCGACATTATCATCCTCATCAAGGATATCACTGCCGAATGCGGCAGAGAGAGAGGCAGCCAGGGAATTAAGGCTGTCATGAGCCATCAGGTCCATGTCCAAGGTATCAAAACCCCTTTCTTTGAGGATAGCTGCCACCTGATTCTTGCCGGAGCAGCTTTTACCAGCCAGACCGATAATCATATCTAGTGAATATCTCCCCAGTTGGCACCCTCTTCTACGTTGACTCTAAGGGGCACATCCATCTCCCATGCACTTTCCATCACCTTTGACAGAAGAAACTTACAGGTCTCAACTTCATCTTCGGGTACCTCCAGGATAATCTCATCATGAACCTGTAACAGAACGGAGGCCTTGAGATTTCTCTGTTTTATGGCCCAGTCAATACCAATCATGGCTCTTTTAACTATATCCGCTGCCGAACCCTGAATCCTGGTATTTACAGCAACCCTGACGGCAGCAGATTTTTCCATTTTATTCTTACTGGTAATTTCCCTGACAGGACGGAAACGGCCAAGAATTGTATAGACTCCGCCGTCGATCTCTGCCTGAGCAACCGTATCATCAACAAACTTTTTAATTCCGGAATACTCTTCAAAATAGGTCTCGATAAACCCGGCAGCCTCCCCTCTTGAAATCTTAAGTTCATTGGAGAGTCGGAAAGCAGACATACCATACATAACACCGAAGTTGATGGTCTTGGCGATACGCCTCTGAGCCGGAGTTACCTCGGCAATATCAACTTTGAAAATTGTTGCCGCAGTCTTGCTGTGAACATCATCACCGCTGATAAATGCCTCTTTCAGACCGGAGTCCTGGGAAAGATGAGCCAGAACAACAAGCTCAATCTGCGAGTAGTCTGCAGAGAGGAAAACAGATCCTTCCTTTGGTCTGAAAGCCCGTCTGATCCGTCTTCCGTTCTCATCTTTTACAGGAATATTCTGCAGATTGGGATCTTTACTTGAAATTCTTCCTGTAGCCGTTCCTGTCTGAACAAAGGATGTATGAATACGGCCGCTGTCGGGATGTACCATCTTTGGAAGTGTATCCACATAGGTGGATTTAAGTTTTGCCAATGCTCTGTGAACAAGAATTTTTTCGGGTACAGGATCTTCTTCGGCAAGCTGTTTCAGTACGGATGTATCCGTTGAATATCCGCTCTTTGTTTTCTTGGTGGGCTGCAGTTTTCTGTCTGTAAACAGTACTTCCTGTAGCTGTTTTGTAGAGTTGATATTGAATTCTTTACCGCAGAGATCATAAATTTCGGTTCTGAGAACTGTCAGGGCTTCTTCAAGCTCAACACCGTATTCGATAAGCTCTTCCCTGTTCAGAGAAATACCGCGTATCTCCATATCTGCAAAAATACGGACAAGTTCCATCTCCAGGCTGCTGAACAGATCACCCAGATTATCTTCTTCAAGCTTCTTTTTAAGTACTTCGTACAGACGCCAGGTGACATCCGCATCTTCGGCGGCATAATCTACAGCATCCTCAAGAGGGACATCCGAGAATATTCCCCCTTTGGGAACTACATCCTTGAAATGTACAGTCTTATAGGCAAGATAGCGCTCTGCAAGAAAATCCATATTCAGAGGAGAGCCCGCATCTATCATCCAGGCAGCAATCATGGTATCAAAATAGAGATTGGCCGGATTGATTCCCCATCGCCTGAGAACCTTGTAATCATATTTTATATTCTGTCCGATGATTTTTATCTTTTCATCTTCCAGGAGCTCTTTCATTTTACTGCGGATAAGATCTTCAGGCAGACAGTCAGCACCCTCTGCCCGGATAGGGATATAACAGGCTTTTTCGTCTCCCACAGAGAGACATATACCAACAGGATTAGCCTTCATGGCATTTATACTGTCGGTTTCGGTATCCAGAGAAACCATACCCTTGTCACGAACAGCCTGAATCCATTTATCAAGGTCTTCAACACTCAGAACGGCACTGTATTCACCCTTTTCGGCTGCTGCTCTCTCATCTTCAGGATCTTCACTGATACTGAGATCGGGAACCAGTTCCAATGCCAGGCTCTGCATTCCCTCTTTCATCAGAAGCCTCGCAGCCTCCTCAGAGTGAAGATTTTTCACCAGCATCTCATCAACAGTCATATCCACAGGCACATCCACGCGAATAATAACCAGCTCTTTGCTGAAATAGGCGTTCTCTTTACTATCAATCAGCTTCTGTTGCTGATTCTTACTTTTTATCTTATCCAGATGTTCGTATATACCGTCCAGAGTCCCATAGTCCTGCAGAAGTTTTGACGCTGTCTTGGGACCGATTCCTGCGGCTCCGGGAATATTATCTGCCGTATCACCTACAAGAGAGAGGTAATCAACAATCTGCTCAGGCCAGACTCCCTTGTCTTCAAAGACCTCGTCCCGGTCCATCTCGATGAATTGGCCCTTTTCAAGCTTCATGATTTTGATACCGTCACCCGCAAACTGAAGCAGGTCTTTATCTCCGGTAATAATATAGCAGGGCCTGTCTTCTTCCCGCGCACGGACAGCCAGAGTACCCATGATGTCATCAGCCTCGAAACCATCAACCCTGATGGTCGGAATCTCCATCAGCTTAAGGATTTCTTCAATAATGGGAATCTGCTCAAACAGATCATCGGGAGACTTATCTCTTGTGGCTTTATATTCGGGATACATGTCATGACGGAAAGTCTTGGTTTTTGAATCCATGGTGACAACAAAACGACAGGTATCCCTTTTATTCAGGATATTGATAAGGGCTCTGAAAAAACCGAAAACGGCGGATATATTCTTTCCTTCAGGATTTTTGAGAGGATTACGGATGAATCCGAAGTAGGAACGGTATATTAGACTGTAACCGTCCAGAAGATAGAGAGGATCTTTCATAGTGTAATGTCAATCAGCCGTGGAGCTGCTTCCTTTTTTGTAGATTTGGGCAGCAAATTCTTTTCAATTTTATGCTGCTCCTGATCTACTAAGGTTAATCCAGTTTTGAGGGAGCTTCTACCCTTATTCCGCAATTTAAGAGATTCATTTCTCAGATCCTGCAGTCGGGATAATTCTTCGCTGAATTCCTCTTTAAAAGATGCGGCATCATCAAGCCAGCGAGACAGAATCTTCTCCTCATGGAGAATTTTTTCAGAAAGTCTCTTTTCTTCGAGAAGGATTCTGTCAAATTTTGACTTGAGAGGGTTTTCACTTTGTTTGATCAGATAAAGGATAACTTTATTATATTCACGGTAGTCACTGCAGAGGGTTTTAATCTGGAGAGGAAACCACTGCCCGACGGAAGGCATGAATCAACCTGCTATATTGACACCCAGAGGAGATGCTCCGGTATGCGGCTGTCCTTCAATGGAGGCCCATGCTGTACGGAGTTCATTCATCATACGGCGTATTTCGCTTAATGAATCTGAAGTTTTATCCATATTTGCCTGCAGCAGCTGCTTATTGAAAAACATATACAAATTATAAAGATTAGTGGCGATATCTCCGCCCTTTTCAAAATCGAGGGAAGCCATCAGTTCAGTTATAACATCCTGGGTCTTAACAATACAGTTATGAACCTTGTCCAGCCTTTTCTGAGGCCTGTTCATTTCTTCTATTCCAATATCCAGCTGTTTTAAAGCCTCGTCATACAACATAACAATCAGGCGACCCTGACTGGCTGTTTTAACTTTAGTCTGACGATAGGCATTTAACGGATTTTTATTCATGTAAGAAAATCCTCCCCTAATTCTTCAATATATTCTCGGCAATATTCAGTCGATTCTTAAATAAAAGTTTCATAAAAAAATATTTTGTTTTCCTGTGTTGTAAAAAATATATATCATCTGCAGAATAATCAAGGCTAAAACAGTTCATATTCTGTAGACAAATCTATTTTAAACAGGCTAATACAAACTGCTCTGCATCATATCCTGAAGGTCGACAAATTCATAACCATTCCTTACAAGTTCATCAAATATCATTGGAAGCATCTGGAACAGATATTCATTCTGCCCCGCCTCTTCTCCCAGAGTCAAAGAAATAATTGAACCGGGTTTAATTCTGAGAAGCAGTTGTTCAGCTTCTTCAACGGCATTGTATGTAGGTGCATTTATTCTGTTGATTCTATCCTGAACCGGAATGTCCGTCCCTATAAAAACATACTGCATAGATGCTGAAGTCTCAAGGATTTCAGAATTTATATAATATCCGGGTGTATGCCAGAGCATTGCCATTTCACGCCCTGTAGCGATGAAATAATCATCCTCATTCCTTGCTAACCCTTTCTTGAGAAATGTTTTATCTATCTGATAACCAGGGGCTGATAAATCAAACCAGGTATAGAACAATGACCCCACGGTATGCCCGCTTTCGGCAATGATTTTTGTCTCCATTGGATTGGCATGGATAAAATCTCCATTTATAAAAAATGTTGTCTGGACACTGTAGCTTTCAAGTGTCTTCAGAAGCCGGGCAGTTCCTTCTGCTGAATCAACAGCATTGATAACAAGAGCTACTTCTTTTCGCTCTGTACTCTGACCATGATCAAAGTACCAGGGATTAGAACTACTGTCCGGCCGCAGCTGTTGAGGAACCTCAAGACTGAACTGAGAATGAAAGGGAGGGATAAAATCCGAAGTATAGTAGCTTTCAATATTTCTGACTTTCAA
Source organism: Oceanispirochaeta sp. M1 (assembly GCF_003346715.1). Classification (NCBI taxonomy): domain Bacteria; kingdom Pseudomonadati; phylum Spirochaetota; class Spirochaetia; order Spirochaetales; family Spirochaetaceae; genus Oceanispirochaeta; species Oceanispirochaeta sp. M1. The sequence continues at coordinate 91,156 of NZ_QQPQ01000003.1, read as the reverse complement.
TGATGAAGAGTACCAGCCGCCCCGGAGATTCTCCAGATAGATTCGATACTCTTTTGTTGTGTTCTTTGCTCCACTTATCTCAACATCATCTTTCAATGGTATCCAGCTGAGTGCTTCGTCATAGCGGAATTGATTATCTCCGATTCCACATATCAGATCACCACCTGCATTAAAACCGGCAGCATCACTCTGACTCAGTCCGATAACTCTGGAACTTCCTTTCAGAGGATCGAGGGTTCTTATGGTTTTTTTCCCCAGAGAATAATAGACATCACTGCCCCAGTGGAGCTGCATAGCCTCATTATGACTGAAGCTGTTTACTGCTGTATCTTCATGTGCTTTATATATATCAACAGAATCCTCTGTAAAAAGGGCAAATCGGCTGCCATCAGGAGAAGCTGAAAGACCGCTGAATGATCCGCTGCGCAGAGGGAGAAAAAAGGGTTGTTTCCTGTCCTCATAGCGAAAAAGAGTTGATTTTCCGTCTTTTCTGCTCCCCACAAGAAGTATGAGAATATCATTTTCAAGCCATTCAGCGCTGAGGATCTCATTATCAGAACCAAGATTAATCAACGGAGTCTGAGCTGCTTCCGGGCTCTCTATATCGTAGGCAAGAGGAATAACCATTCCATACTGACCATTCTTGATAAGAAAGAGATCAGTTCCGCCGTCATTCAGCACATAGCTGTCAAAGACAGGATCATAATTAACAGGCAATCGGCCCCTGACTGTTCCCCGTCTGAAGGGTTCTGAATAGAAGGAGCGTGTAAAAAACTCAGAGCTATGAATTCTATACAGATGTCTCTCTTTCAGAATATAAAGATAATTTCCCGCTTTCCACTGTACCGACTGCATATCCTTGAAACCGGTGTTTCTAAAAGATTCTGCCGGGATACGTCCCGACTGATACTGTTCAATAGAGAAATAATAAAGATCACGTCCCCGGCGATAGATAAAATACTTTGAATCGGGAGCCCACTTCACTATTTTTTCCAGATATTCCCTTTTCAAACGGCTTGTAACTGTGAGGCTGACCTGCATATCCCTGTCATATAATATCAGAGATGCCGTATTCTCTTCATCTTCTCTGATATAGGCGGCATAACGCCCGTCGGGACTCATTTCCAGAGTTCTCAGTGAAAGTGGAGAAATAGGCTGTCCCGATGAGAAGGAGGGCATAAAATTTAATTCCTGCCAGTTCCCGTTGTCTCCGTCAAAGCCGTAACAACCAAAATGGTTATAAACCATAACTTCATTTCTTGATGGAAAATAGAAAGATTTTTCCGGAAAAAGAGTCAGTGCTTCCAGAGCCAGAGTATCTGCACGCCCCCGAACAAGTGTTCTGTAGGTATTCCCTGAAAGAGAAGGCAGCTTAACCGTCATGATTATTTCATTACGGTCATTTATATCGGGTGATATGAATTCAAGCTTCCGTTGTTGTGCAGGCAGGAGTACTGAAAGAGTGAGTAATAGTATAAATAATGAAATTATTCGGCGCATATGCTGTTTATTATCGGTTTATTATGACAATAAGAAAAGGTCTAAAATCAGGATGAGGCTTTGGAAAGAAAGGCTTCTATCTCTTCTTCAAGATTTTCCAGACAAATTTCAAGCTTCTCAAGTTCCATCAGACGATCTTCCATCTGATTTTTTTCCAGTTTATCGAGAGATGTATTTATTACTTCAGCAATATTGCCTTTATTTTCGAGACTCTTTCCACACCAGGGACAGTAGCTGTAACTGGAGCTGGTCAGTTTGCCGCAATAGGAGCAGAATTTTACCTCATCCATAGCATCTCCTCAAAATAAGACACAAAGGTCCTACTTTAAATATTACTCAGATCAATCAAAATCTCAATAGAATAATATGCATCCCTGCTTAAATCTTCTCTTTTAAGATAGCCTCTGATTAAAGCATCGGCCACAGGAATGCCCGGATCGCCGTCTTCCTGATACTGATTTTCCAGAATCTCTTTTTTGAAACCTTTATGATTATCAATGGCCAGCTCCAGGGCATCGGCAGAGATACGTTTCTTTTTCCACTTATCAAACTCTTTGCTGAGAATTTCCAATTCACTCTTCTGAGCTGTAAGGAAGGCTTTCTTCTTAAGTTTGACTAATTCTGATTTAATTTTCTTTGAATACTCCGGCATATTACAATAACTCCGATGCCAATTCCGCCAGAGGACTTCTCTCTGAATGTCCCAGGGTTACATGTCCTGCAATGTCGACATCCCTGAAGGCTTCAACAAGACAGGTAAGGCCATTTGATTCGGCATCCAGATAGGGATTATCTATCTGATGAGGATCTCCGGTTATTACAACCTTGGTACCCTCCCCTGCGCGGCTGACAATTGTTTTAACTTCATGGGGAGAGAGATTCTGAGCCTCATCAATAATAATATACTGCTTTGGCAGAGATCTTCCCCTGATATAGGTAAGGGCTTCAATTTCAATAATTTTGTTATTCATAACCTGGTCGATACTCTTGAGATTCTGTTTATGAGCCACATCAATGATATACTCCAGATTGTCAAAGAGCGGCTGCATCCAGTGACTCATTTTCTGACTTTTGGCACCCGGAAGATAACCGATATCCTTTCCCATTGGAATAATCGGACGGCTTAAAAGCACTCTGGTATAGTTTTTCTCTTCCATGGTTTTTCTGAGACCTGCGGCCAGTGAGAGCAGGGTTTTTCCAGTCCCTGCTTTTCCGATCAATGTGACCAGATTGATATTGTCATTTAATAAAAGATCGAGGGCAATTCGCTGCTCCGGATTGAGTGGGCGAATACCAAGAACCGGTTCAATTGTTGATTCCACCAGACGGAGCATCCCGTCTTTTGTATCGCAGCGTGCGAGTATAAAGGATTTGGAATCTGCATTTTCTTTCAGGATCAGATACTCATTGGGAAAGACAGAAACATCGGGAATTGGAGTTTCACCACTCTTCTTCAGCTCTTTTATTACCTGTTTTTCACCATGGAGTTCTCTAAATCCATCGTATAGATGCTGGATATTGATCTTATGTTTTTCATAATCAACGGCCTTGATTCCTATGGAAATAGCCTTGATTCTTGCATTAATATCCTTAGAAACAAAAAATACATCAGGATTTCTTCTTTCCAGACTGTTTCGCTGCAGATATTTGGCACAGAGAATAATCTTATTATCCATCTTTGTTGATGAGAGTGAATCCTCTACAGATCTGTCATAATCCAGAACGACTTTCAAAGTTCCGCCGGATTCCAGTTTGACACCCTGCTGAAGGTTGCCGTGACGACTGACCTCATTCAGAAAACGGATTGCTGCACGGGCGCTTCTTCCACGTCCTTCAAGTTCACCTTTAAGTTTGTCCAGTTCTTCCAGAACCCAGATGGGAATGACAACTTCACTGTCCCGGAATGACAGAATGGCATCAGGACGATGAATCAGAACATTGGTATCAATAACAAAAGTCTTGACATTATTTACACTCATTCTTATGCCTCACACTAATAATATTATACAGTAAATCAAAAAAAAAAATGTTAGAAATTTAAAAAAAAGCTCCTTACTCAAACATCGGCCAAAGGGGCTGATGACAATATGGATTTTCACATGATACTGCCTTGTGCTCTCTTTGAAAGACTCTGAAGAGTCTCTGAATTCTGTACCTTTTCCATAACACAATATATAAATATTTTTTGAAACGCTGTTTTATATATATTCATAGAAATTGACAAGACTGCAGTTATGTGAGTATTCTCTTCGAAGTATGTATATCGTAATATTAGGTGCCGGTAGAGTGGGAACACAGCTGGCCAGGCAATTGATACTGGAAAAAAAGGACGTGGCTCTCATTGAGAGGGACTCTGAAAAAGCCAGGGACGCAGCCAACAAGCTGGACTGTCTTGTCATCAATGATGAAGGCAACAACCTGGAAAGTCTTACAAAAGCCGGTATACAAAAAGCGGATATCTTTGTCAGTGTAACTGCCAGTGATGAGACAAACCTGATAGCCTGCGGTCTTGTATCCGCAGAATATGAGAAGGTAAAGACCATCGCCCGGGTCAGAAATCTTGATTATTCCCGGACAAAAATGATATCCAACTCTTTTCTTGGAATCGATCATGTTATTAATCCTGAAATTGAAGCAGCTAAAATCATAAGCTACGCCATAAGTCATGGTGCCCGAAGCGATATAATGCTGTTTGAAAATACAAGTCTTCAGATGAGAAACCTCACTATCCGTAAAGACTCCATCTTTATCGGCCAGAGTCTCAAGTCTGTACGGCAGCATATGGACTTTGCCTTTCTTATCGCTGCAATTCTCAGAGATGATCACTATATCATCCCCACTGGAGATACTGAGATAAAGGAAGGAGATCAGATTTACATAATCTCTTCAGAAAAGGGATTTGAAACAATTTTCGACCTTGAGGATCTGGGTAAATCTGAACTGAACAGAATAACCCTGGTAGGCGGCGGCCATATATCTGCCTATGTTGCCGAAGAACTCCTTGATCAGGAACCGGAGAGTCATTTTGGAAAAACCCGTCTTGGGCGTCTTCTGAATAAAAAGCAGAAGAAATCACTCCAGATCATCGAAAAAGATTATGAACGCTGCAAAGAGCTTGCGGAACGCTTTCCTCAGGCCCTTATAACTCATGCGGATGTTACTGAAGACAACTTCAACGAAGAAGATTTTCTGGATGATACAGATCTGATTATTACGGCAACCAATAATCAGGAATTGAACCTGATTACCGGGATCTACGCCAAGACCCTTGGTGTAGATAAGGCAATGGCCCTCGTTATACGTAACAGCTATAGAACTATAGCTCATAACCTGGATATTGATGTTACAGTCTGCCTGAATGATACAGTTGTAAACTCTATCCTCAAGATAGTCCGTAAGGGAAATATAAAGAATGTTCATGCACTTTCAGGTGGTAAACTTGAAGTAGTTGAATTTCAGATTGAAGAGGATTCACCTATTGCCGGAAAAAAGATCATCGATCTGAAACTTCCGGAGAAATCCCTGATCATCTTCCTCTCCCACGAGGGGCAGGATATTATTCCCAGAGGGGATACCGTAATCAAAAGCGGTGATTATGTAGTGCTGATTCTGGAACGAGAATCTGTAGCCCGCATGGAAAAGCTCATATCCGGATAAAACAATGAAAATGAAACTCATCTTTCATGTTCTGGCGATTCTTCTTGTAATTATTGCACTGTTCATGATCATCCCCGCAGGGATCGCCTTCTTTTATGGAGAGACCGAAAGCCTTAAGGCCTTTCTTCTCCCTATTGTATTTCTGATACCCATCGCGGCGTTTGTCTATTTTTATACACGCAGTAATAGAAACAGAGTCATGAGTCCGCGAGACGGTTTCATGCTTGTCTCCCTGGCCTGGATCTCTGCATCAGCCCTGGGAGCCCTCCCCTTTTATCTCTCTGGAGCCATACCGAATTATACGGATGCCTATTTTGAGACCATGAGCGGTTTCACAACTACCGGAGCATCTATCCTTACTGCCATCGAGGGTCTGCCCTACTCCATCCTTTTCTGGAGGAGTCTTACACACTGGCTGGGTGGAATGGGAATTGTTGTACTTACTGTAGCAATCTTTCCTCTTCTGGGAATCGGAGGCCTGCAGCTGCTTAAGGCAGAAGCTCCGGGACCTTCGGTTGACAAGATAACACCTAAAATCGCCCATACAGCTAAATACCTGTGGTTTATCTACCTGGGACTCACTGTACTTGAAACTATTCTCCTTATGCTGGGTGGAATGAACTTATTTGATTCCCTGACCCATGCATTCGGAACTATGGCAACCGGGGGATTCTCTCCAAAAAATACAAGTGTAGGTTTCTACGATTCGGCCTGGATACACTGGGTAATAACCATCTTTATGATTCTTGCAGGCATGAACTTTGCCCTCTATTTCAAACTGCTTACCGGTAGAATCAAGGATGTTCTGATAGATACCGAAATGAAGGCCTACCTCGGGATTTTTGCGATCGCTTCACTGGCTATAACATTTTCTCTATTAAAACATGATGTTTTTGATGGATTTTTTGAAGGTCTGCAGTACGCGGCATTTCAGGTGGCATCCATAATAACAACAACCGGTTTTGCGACTACAGACTATGATATATGGCCTGAATTCAGTAAAACCATCCTCTTCCTGATGATGTTTGTAGGCGGATGTGCCGGGTCAACCGGAGGTGGTATGAAGGTTGTCCGTATTGTGACTCTCTTCAAACTCTCTGTAAGAGAACTGAAAAGACTGATTTATCCCAGAGCGGTTTTTCATCTGAGACTCAATAAAATGGTGGTTCGTAAAGATATCATCTCTGTAATCACAGGATTTGTATTTCTGTATGTAGTGAGCCTGCTGGTTACAACGGTTGTTGTTTCCGGGGGGGGGTATGATATACTGACCTCCTTCTCCACAGCTCTGGTTACAGTTGGTAATATCGGTCCGGGTTTCAATCTTGTAGGTCCTACCATGAATTATTCATTCTTCCAGCCCGGAATTAAATGGTTCCTCAGTCTGGCGATGATGATGGGACGTCTTGAGATTTACACAGTTCTTGTACTCTTCACTCCCCATTTCTGGAAAAAGCTCTAGTTCTTTTGAGTTTATCAGTTTTATGAACTAATAAAGTTTATGAACTAATAAAGTTTATGAGCCCCGGGATTATCCAAGAAAAAGTTTAATTGTACCCGCAAGCGTGCCCAGGATAATAAACAGTCTGAAGGGTCTTTCGGGGATTTTCTTAACAAGTTTTAAACCAATAAATAATCCAAGAAGTACAAAGGGAGCCAGTGCCAGAGAGATTTTCAATGTCTCCCAGGTCATTGATTTCCAGACCAGAGCATGCACCGGAACTTTAATAAGGTTTACTGTAAAAAAGAAGACCGCACCGGTTCCTATAAATACCATCTTGGGCAGATTCATAGACAGAAGATAGAGAGACATAATCGGTCCGGCCGCATTTCCCACCATGGTTGAGAATCCACCTGTAAAACCGGCAGCCCCATGAGCCAGCCAATGATCAGGCAGCTTTATTCCCGTCTTTGAAAACTCTTTAATCAGCATCAGAATCAGACATATCAGAATAAATATGGCCATTACCATCATGAAAACCCTGTCCGGTACCATCTGACCCATTATCATACCGGCTGTAAGGCCCAGCAGTGTAGACGGGAGCAGCTGCCTGAGATAAGACCATTTAATGGATTTGCGATAAATATAAACAGAAAAGATATCTCCCAGGATTAATAGGGGAAGTACGGTGGATGCAGAAGTTCTCCCTCCGAAATAAGAGGCAAAAATAGGAATAACAATGATATTGATCCCTCTCAGACCTGCCTTGTTTCCTCCTATGGTCAATGCACAGAGAGCCAGTATGATAAAGTCTTTCCAGGTCAGTATTTCGCTAAGCAATGTAGTCTCCTTGATGTAGTATATTCAGGCATATTTCCGGGCGATACTGAGTACAGAGCCCGCATAGCTTCCACCGAAAAGATTCAAGTGATTCAGCATATGATAAAGATTGTAAAGATCCATACGTTCCGTAGAACCGGGCTCCAGAGGCCACTCTTCATTATAAGAACTATAGAAAACCGGGTCATAGGCACCAAAAAGGCGTGTCATTGCCAGATCAGCTTCTCTGTGTCCGTAATAGACGGCCGGATCAATGATACAGGCTCTCCCCTGAGGTCCTGTTATGAAATTCCCTGACCAGAGATCACCATGCAGAAGACTGGCACCCCCCTTATCACAGGGGATCAGTATCTGATCAAGATTATCCATTACAGATTGTACAAGGCTCTGCATAAAAGAGTCTGCCAGCCCACGGTCCCTGGCCATTTTCAGCTGATATTCCAGCCGGCGGATTCTGAAAAAATCAATCCAGTCATCCAGAACCGAGTTGACCTGAGGGCTGGCGCCGATATAATTATCCTCAGTGAATCCGCATTGGGAATTCCGTCCGTATCTATGCATTCGTGCCAGTGAACGTCCAAAGTCTTCCCAGAAATTATTGTTTTTTGCTGCGGGTTCAAGATATTCCATCAGGAGAAAAGAAAAAGAGCTGTCAATTCCGTATGCCAGAACTTCAGGGACTGGCGGCGCTTCAGCGACTGAAGCCAGGGCGGAAAGGCCTGATGCCTCCCGCAAAAACATTTCTTCACCCTCAGAATTATTTCTCTTGATAAAGAGTTTTCGTCCCGTACTGAGTGTCAGAATACTGCAGCTGTTGATACAGCCTCCGCCGACTCCCCTCTCCCCTTTAACAACACATCCTGTTTTCTCAATGGAATTAAGAGCTTCAGTCAGTGAGTTGAAACGGGGCAGAGGTTTATCCATCAGGACAGTTTTTCTTTAAGCTCGTTCACAAGAACTTTGCAGCTTCGATCTACAATTTCAAATACGGTTTCAAAACCTTCGGGTCCACCGTACCAGGGATCGGGTACATCTGTCCCGCCTTCCGGGTCCCACTCTCTCATCAGATGGATTTTGTCCTTATGCTCAGGTCCTGCAAAGCCCTCTATGTCATTCAGATTTTCCTTATCCATAGGAATTATCAGATCATATTCATCCAGATCGGAGGGTTGAAACCGGCGGGCATTGTGATTGATCGTAACACCATGATCCTCTGCCGTCCGGCGCATCCTCGCATCAGCAGGCTCACCCACATGCCAGGCACCCGTTCCGCAGGATTCAGTAAAAATATCCAATCCCTCCTGAGCCGCCCTGTGTTCAAACACAGCATGGGCCAGGGGAGATCGGCATATATTTCCAAGACATACAAACATAACTTTTAAATCACTCATAATGAGTATTATATTCAGAGTTCCTTTCAGGGGAAAGGGGAAAGTTTAAGTTCCGAATTCTTGAGAATGCAGATATGCTTATTCCCTGTTTCTTCTGCTGCTACTTTATCAACTGTTCATTATCCAAGCATTTGTGTTAGAGATTCAACCAGAGTATTCCAGATCCCCACCCTCTTTTCATCATCATTCTCCAGTAGAGTGACCCTGAATCCCGGCAGATCGGAACAAAAGCCGCTCAATGGAACCGTACAGATCCCTGTGGCCCCCAGCAGATTATAAACAAGTTTTTTATCAGGAGCAGCATTCTCCATGGGAATAGACAGAAAGTCCTCCACCGCCTTATTCATAGGAAGATGCTTAAAGCTATCAAGAGCCTTCGGATCAATCAGAACTGTCAGATAAAAAGCACCTCTGGGAAGATTAACCCTCACCCCTGGAGCCTTATTCAGAATATCAACAGCCTCAACTGCACGGTCGGCAAACATGGAAGCTCGTCTCTCCAGATGAACTTTATAGCGTGGATCGCCCATAATAAGAGGTATGGAGAGCTGAGGCAATGTTGTGGAACAGACCTCCAGCCGTTTGGCATTGATCAGGGTCTGGATAAAACTTTCAAAATTGGAATCTCTGTGCCGATTGAACACCTCCAGCCAGCCGCACCTGCCCCCGGGCCAGGGATATTCCTTGCTTATACTTCGCATTGCTATAGCGGGGACCTCTCCGATCACCTCACTTAGATGACAGGGTATACCACCGTTGTACACAATGTGAGCATAGGTTTCATCACAGATTACAAAAAGGTCGTAGCGCCGGGCTATATCTACAATCTGACTGAGAACCTCAGGAGGATAGACCGCACCCGTCGGGTTATCCGGATTGATGAGTAAGATTCCGGCAATGGAATCATTGTAGCGCACCTTGTTTTCAAGGTCTTCCAGATCGGGCATCCAGTTATTTTCAGGGTCAAGTTTATAGGTAGTATGACTGTATCCTGAATGAGCCGCTTCGGCAGAGGAGAGTGTCGAGTATGCCGGTGAGGGACCGATAACCCGGGCTTCCCGCTTTAAAAATGCAAAAACAGTGGAAACTGCGTCACCCAGCCCATTAAAGAAGATTATATCGTCTTCTGTAATCCGGCAGCCTCCCCTTTTATTGACATTTTCAGAAAGAAATTCCCTAGTATGCCTGTCACCTTCTGTGGCCGTATAGGCATAGGATCTGCTTTCTGAGACAAGCCCTGTAATAATTTCTCTGATCCAGGGGGCAATCTCTTCACCCTTCTGTACGGGATCACCTATATTTTCATAGATGACAGAGACTCCCAGTTCCTCAAGCTTATGAGCTGTCCCTACAATTTCCCGAATTTCGTAATGGAGCTGATCAGCCCCTTCCCAGACAATATTTCTTCTCATTCCAACCTTCCTTCCACCATGGATTATCGGGGATGCAGCTGATTTAAACAAAAAAAAGCCGCGATCCCTGAGGAACCGCGGCGGTTTTGACAATCTTTGAACTCGTCAGCCTGCGATTCCATGTTGGAATGCCGCCGCTGCCGCTGCGCTGAGAATACTGTTTGTGTACAGATCTGATCGCTTGTTCATTACGCGTATCGTAATCTCATGCTTTATTTTCGTCAAGAGGGTTGATTTCAGATGGCCCGGATCTGATGATTCCTCTTTTAATTAGGGCTTCATAAGTGTAAACTCTGCGGGCGAGGTGATTATGAAAAAACTGGTATCCTGGAATGTAAACGGCATCAGAGCAGCCGAAGGTAAAGGGCTCTATGAATGGATGGATGAGTTTAATCCGGATATTCTCTGTTTACAGGAGACTAAGGCCCAGGAAGAACAGCTCAAGGAACATTTTCTGAATAGAGAAGGTTACTCAAGTTATTTTCTCTCGGCAGAGCGCAAAGGATACAGCGGTGTAGCACTCTACTCCAAGGAAGAACCTCTCCGTGTCTCTCCCATTGGTATAGAAGAATTCGATGCCGAAGGCAGGGCGTTGATTGCTGAATTTAAAGACTATACCCTTATAAACTGCTATTTTCCCAATTCACAGCATGAAGGAAAAAGGCTGGAATATAAACTCCGGTTCAATCAGGCACTCAAAGAGAGGGCTGATAAAATAGTAGAAGAAGGGGGAAATGTCTTGATCTGCGGAGACTTCAATGTTGCCCATAAACCAATTGATCTGACTCACCCCAAAAACAATGAGAAAAACCCCGGATATCTGCCTGAAGAAAGGGCCTGGATGGATGAGTTTATCGACAATGGATACACAGATACCTTCAGAGTTTTCCATAAAGAACCGGAGCAGTACAGCTGGTGGTCCTATCGTATGAAAGCCAGAGACAGGAATGTGGGCTGGCGTCTTGACTACTGGTGTGTAAATAACAGCTTTATTGAAAAAGTGGGAGATTCCTGCATTCATCAGGAAGTATTGGGAAGTGATCACTGCCCTGTAGAAATTATTCTAAAATGATTGATTCACCAGAAAACCTAAAAAATCTCACTCAGAAGCCGACAATCGTAGAAGGAGAATGACAAGAGATGAGATTGAAATATAATGCCCCTGTATCCCTTACCTTTGGACTGATCTGTACTTTTATCCTGGTTTGCGACCAATATCTTGTCCCCGGACTGGTACAGGGAGTGTTCACTGCAGAGGGAGCACTGACTTTTCAACTGGATGACTTTCCTGCTTATATACGTCTTATGACCCATGGGTTCGGACATGCAAACTGGGATCACCTGCTTCAGAATCTCACATTCATCCTTCTGCTGGGCCCCGTGCTGGAAGATAAATACGGTTCCGGCAGAGTTGCATTTATGATGCTGATCACCACAATGATCAACGGCCTGCTGAATGCACTGTTTTTCCCTACAGAACTGCTTGGTGCCAGCGGTATTGCCTTTATGATGATTCTTCTAACCTCTTTTGCAGGTTCTAAAGAAAAAGAGATCCCCATCTCATTCCTGGCAGTACTGGGTCTTTATCTTGTAAAAGAATTTCTTAATATTTTCAGGAATGATGATATATCCCAGATGTCTCATATTGTAGGAGGTGTCTGTGGAGCTATATACGGTCTGTTCCTTAATTTCTTTACACAGCTTCCAGCCAAAAAGGGTAAATCCGGCGATTCAAAACCTGCCCCGTCATCAGGCGGTGCTGGTGCAAAAGAGACTATAATCCAATAAAACCCTGTGGGACTCATAGTTAGTTTTCAGAGTTATTCCTTCCTTAAGTACCCATGGGGAGTTCATAAATAAATTACAAAGAGTGTTTCTATTGACAGAAGCACTCAAATCTTATATGTTTCTACTCATAACAACGTTACTACTTAAAGAAACATATAGGATTAATTATGACGGATATAAATAAGCGCTATTACCGTATAAAAGTTCCTGGAGACAAGTTCACTCCCTGTGCTCTGGCAATCAAGCTGAATGCCAGGTGTCTTTTGGAGTCTTCATCCCTCTCAGGCGGTCACTCCCGCTACTCCATCCTCCTTGTTGATGAAGCCTTTCGAATTATTCAGGAAAAGGATGTAGTCTACAGACAGTCTTCTAAAGGCAAACACAGAATCAGCCATAACAATGAAGATATACTTCATGTTCTTCAAAAACTTGCCGCTTATCACGAAGATGTGGAAGAAGAATTCCCAGTCCCCTCCGGCGGAATTGGTTTTCTATCTTTTGAGTTCGCTGCCTTCTGTGACGACATTTCATTTGTAGACAGGGAAGATGCACTTGGCCTTCCTCTGGGGGAATTTATATTCGGTCATATCGTACTGGTATTTGATCACTATACCGATGAGATAACTCTTATAGGATTAAACTACCCGGATTTTGAAGTCAATCTGGAAAAAGCTGTTGAAGCTGTCAAAGCCAAAATCTTTGACTTTGACTTTAATTACCTTACAGAACAGAACAACAGCAGCAAAGGGACACTCCTCCCGGACCCTGAAAGTGAAAAAGACTACACGAAGATGGTTAACACCCTCAAAGAAGAAATTATCAAAGGAAATCTTCTACAGGCTGTCCCCTCCAGAAGACTCACCGTTCATACAGAGCAGAGTGCCATGGATGCCTATAGAAACCTCAGATCCAGCAATCCTTCTCCCTATCAGTTCTATCTTGATTTTGACGGATATCAACTTCTGGGAGCCTCTCCCGAAGTACATGTGAAGGTGGGTCATGGGGAAGCCATTATACGTCCCATCGCCGGAACCAGAAGACGGGGCAGGAATGAGAAGGAAGACAGGGCTCTGGAAAAAGAACTTTTAAGTGATGAGAAAGAGAAAGCCGAACATCTTATGCTGGTAGATCTTGCCAGAAATGATCTGGGCCGTGTCTGTGAAGCCGGGAGTATTGAGATAACAGAAATGATGATTGTTGAGCGTTATTCCAAGGTCATGCATATTGTATCGGAGGTCACAGGGCATCTGAGAGCTGATGTGAGTGCAGCTGATGTTATCAGAGCAACTTTTCCTGCCGGGACAGTTTCGGGTGCACCGAAAATCCAGGCCATAAAGACCATATCAAAACTCGAAAAGATCAACCGCGGTTTTTACGCAGGTTTAGTAGGGTACTTCGGATGTGATGGCAGTATGGACAGCTGTATAACCATAAGATCCGCTCTTAAAAAAGGTGAATTCCTCTATCTCCAGGCGGGTGGCGGAATTGTTTATGATTCAACAGCTGAACGCGAACTTGAGGAAACCAAAGAAAAGATGAGGGCCATGGCCCTGGCAGCAGGAGTAGAAGTATGATTGCCCTTATAGATAACTACGATTCATTTACTTTCAATATATATCAGTATCTGAAGGAGATTACCGAAGAGGATGTTCAGGTATTCCGTAATGATAAGATCAGCCTTTCCGAGCTTGCCAATATGAACCCTGGAAAAATTATTATTTCCCCGGGTCCCGGGCGGCCGGAGGATGCAGGGATATCTCTGGATGTAGTAAATCATTTTGCAGGGAAAGTACCGATCCTGGGAATCTGTCTCGGACACCAGGCCATTGTCCAGGCTCTGGGGGGTAATATTGTTTCTGCTGCCCGCATAGTTCATGGAAAAGTAGAGGAGATGGAACATGACGGAAAAGGTATTTTCCGTAATATGGCCTCCCCCGCCCGATTTACCCGATACCACTCTCTGGCTGCGGAAGAATCCAGTCTACCCGAATGTCTTGAGGTAACATCCTCTTCCTCGGACGGTGAAATTATGGCTGTCAGACATAAATCCTTTGTTCTTGAGGGTGTACAGTTTCATCCTGAATCCATCGGAAGTGAAGACGGTAGAACCCTTCTTAAAAACTTTCTGAAATATAAGAGAGAACCTCTGAATAAACCGGGGCTTCTCAAGAAACTTCTGGCCGGACAGGATCTGGATGAAAAAGAAGCCGAAAATTTTATGGATGAACTCACCGAAGGCAGTCTCTCAGAATCATTCATTGCAGCCATTCTTACAGCCCTGAACGCAAAAGGAATCAAGGCCCATGAAGTTGCCGGATGTGCCAGGATACTGCAGAAGAAAAAGAAATCTGTAAAAGTTCCCGGAAAAACAATAGATACCTGCGGTACAGGCGGCGACGGAAGAGGGACCTTCAACATATCCTCATTTTCAGCCCTCATAACTGCTGCTATGGGAATTCCTGTTGCCAAACATGGAAACAGAGCAGTCAGTTCTAAAAGCGGTAGTGCCGATTTTTACCGAAGCCTTAAAATACCTGTTGAAACTGCTCCTGATCAGGCTGCAGAGATGATCAGTAAAACCGGATTCTCATTCCTCTATGCTCCTCTTTTTCATGGAGCCATGCGCCATGCAGCACCTGTCAGAAAAGAACTGGGAATAAAAACAATTATGAATCTGGTCGGTCCCCTCTCAAATCCGGCTGAAGCAGAATGCCAGCTTATGGGAGTCTATGATTCCGAACTCTGTCCTGTTATGGCCAGAGCCGCCAGATTGCTGGGTGTACAGAGAGTCATGACAGTTCACAGTCAGGATGGACTTGATGAAATATCACCAGCAGCACCCACAAGAATCTTTTTCATCAATCAGGATGGAATTGAAACTGATACAGTATTTGATCCGGCATCAATGGGAATCAAAGGCTTTAAAACGGATGACCTGAACGGCGGCAGCGCCGAAGATAATGCAAGAATGGCAGTATCCATCCTTAAGGGACAGGGAAATCAGGCCTGTATTGAAGCCTGCTGCCTTAATGCCGGTGCGGCAGCCTTTGTCTACGGAAAGGCAGATTCCATAGAAGATGGTTATGCCATGGCAAAAACTAGCCTGGAGGAAGGCAAGGTTCTCAGACTTGTTCAAAAATTAAGACAAATCAACAAGGATATTCAGAAATGAAGGATATCCGCAGAGAAATTGCCGATAAACGTGAGCTGAGAATTGCATCCCTGGGTCATGAAGAGGGATTTGTTATTCCTGAAAAAAGACTGCATCCCCTCAGTTCTTTTACACAGGATAAAATGCTGATCTGTGAAGTAAAGCGCAGCAGTCCCTCAAAAGGGAAGATTGATGAAATACCCTCTGCGTCAGTTCAGGCTCAGATGTATCAGAAAAACGGAGCTGCCCATGTCAGTGTGCTGACAGAACCCGATTACTTTTCCGGATCACTGAATGATCTGATGGAAGTAAAGGCAGCCTGTCCCGATCTGGCTGTTCTCAGAAAGGATTTTCTCCTGTCTGTTAAAGATATTAATATATCCTACAGAGCCGGGGCCGATGCCTGTCTGCTGATTGCATCACTCCTGGAGCAGGATCTTCTTATAGCCATGCATATGCGCTGTGAGGAACTTGGAATGGCCGCTCTGGTTGAACTTCATTCAATGGATGATGTGATAAAAACGAAAGATTTCAAACCCGGACTTGTAGGGATCAATTGCAGGAATCTTAAGAACTTCAGGATCTATCCTCTGCAGCCCCTGAAGATTCGCAGTCTCATAGACTGGGATTGCCGTGTTGTCTATGAATCAGGAATACTTAAAAAAGAAGACGGGGCATTTGCCTTGAATGCAGGATTCTCCGGCCTGCTGGTGGGAGAAGGGGTTGTCAAAAATCCCGGACTCATTTCAGAGCTCAAGAATATTTTGACTCATGAGAGTACAACTGTGTCAAAAGATCCCTGGACAAAACTGTGCAGTCGATGGAGAGCCGAGAAACCACTTGTAAAAATCTGCGGACTCACAAATAGAGAAGATTTCGAGCAGGCTGTTACACTTGGAGCAGATCTCTGCGGGTTTATCCTGGCAGACTCTCCCAGGCAGACGACTCCTGACTTCATCAGATCACTGCCGGAATCAGAGGCACTTAAAGTGGGTGTTGTTGTGCTGGCTGAGAATGAAAATCTGCCTGGAGAGATTACATCTCTGGTAAAAGATGGATACCTGGATCTGATTCAGTATCATGGAAAAGAATCATCAGAAACCGTTGCAGTGATTGAGGGATACAAGGCTCTCAGAATTCGATGTGAGGATGATCTGGATAAGATGACAGAGTATTATCCCAGGCCCTCTCTTATAGATGCTTTTTCCGCACATCAGGCCGGTGGTACTGGAAAACAGATTTCACCTGAGCTGGTTCAGAAGGCTAAGGAGAAGGGAGAACTCTGGCTGGCCGGTGGACTTAATCCCCGGAATATCAGAAAGGTTCTTGAAGATTTTGAACCGGATCTTGTAGATTTATCCAGCGGTCTTGAAGCCTCTCCAGGAAAGAAAGACCCTGTAAAAGTAAAAGCATTTTTCAAGGAGATTGAATCCTATGCCGCGATATAATGATTTTTTTGGTCCCTATGGGGGACGTTATGTCCCAGAAGTTCTGCAGCCCCCCCTTGCAGAACTGGAAAAAGCCTTTCAGGAAGCTCTGGATGATCCTGAGTTTATAAAAGAATTTGAAGCATTCTGTAAGGACTTTATTGGTCGTCCCACCCCCCTTCTGCCGGCAAAAAATGCATCAAAGGCTCTCGGTGGAGCCCAGATCTACATAAAGATGGAAGGACTCGCCAATACAGGTGCCCATAAGATCAACAATGCAGCCGGTCAGGCACTACTTGCCAAAAGAATGGGTAAGAAGAGAATTATTGCCGAAACAGGAGCCGGGCAGCATGGTGTTGCCACTGCTGCAGCCTGTGCCCGGCTGGGACTCCCCTGTGTGATATATATGGGAGAAGTGGATATCCGCAGACAGCATCCCAACGTGTACTGGATGGAGATGTACGGCGCTGAAGTGAGACCGGTTTGCTCGGGTTCCAGAACCCTTAAGGATGCAGTGAATGAAGCGTTCAGGGACTGGACGGCTAATAGCGTTGATACCCATTATCTTCTGGGTTCTGCACTGGGTCCCTCCCCCTACCCTGATATGGTCAGAGAGTTCCAGTCTGTTATTGGAAAAGAGATCAAAGAACAGGCTGATTTCAGAATAGATACAATGATTGCCTGTGTGGGCGGCGGTTCCAATGCCATAGGTTTTCTGTCACCCTTCCTGGATAATAAAAAGATCCGTATGATCGGTGTAGAAGCCGGAGGCAGAGGAAAGGGTGTGGGCAATAATGCTGTCCGCATGGCCGATACTGGACGCCCCGGAATTATTCAGGGTTATAAAAGCCTTTTCCTTCATGATGATGACGGACAGGTACTGGATACTCACTCCATCTCAGCCGGTCTGGACTACCCGGGCATAGGCCCTCAGCTGGCAGCTCTGGGAGAATCGGGACGAATTGAGTTTACAGAAGCCGGAGATGATGAAGCCCTGGAGGCACTGCAGTTTTTTGCAAAAAATGAAGGGATAATCTTTGCCATGGAATCTGCCCATGCCGGTGCGGCTGCCATGAAAATAGCAAAGGAGATGTCCTGTGATCAGAACCTGATAATCAATATGTCCGGCCGTGGTGACAAAGATATCTTTATATCAGCGGCTGCACTGGATGGTGAGAACTGGAGAAATTTCCTTGAAAAGGAGAGCAGGAGGAAGTATGTCGACTAAAATTGTATCTCACTTTATTGCCGGTTATCCTGATATGGAAGGGTCTCTGGAAACCGCCAGAGGTCTGGCAGAAGGCGGAGCATCCTACCTGGAAATGCAGATCCCCTTTTCCGACCCTTCGGCGGACGGGCCTGTTATTGAAAATGCCTGCCGACTGTCACTTGAAAAAGGCTGCACCGTTGATGGAGCCATGAACTTGTTGAAGACCCTCACAACGGAACTGGATATCCCGGTCTTTCTGATGAGCTATGGAAATATACTCTTTGCCAGAGGGATGGAATCCATGGTAAAACAGGCCAAAGCTGCAGGTGCTGCCGGTCTTATCATCCCCGATCTTGTCTATGGACGAGATGAAGGTCTCTATGCTCTGGGAAACAAAGAAGGGATCTGTGTTGTTCCGGTCATCACTCCTGCGGTTTCTGCATCAAGACTGAAGGAACTGACAGATCTTGAACCAGAATGGATCTATACTGCCCTGAGAAGCGGAATTACAGGCAGTTATACAAATATTGATGAAACCAATCTTGGTTTGCTGGATAGTCTGAAACTACTGAAGTCGAAGGTAATGGCAGGATTCGGTATTAAAAGTCCGGAACAGGTCAGGCTGCTGGCGCCTCACTGTGATGCGGTAGTTGTGGGATCGGCGATTGTGAGTGCTGTTACAGAGGCAAAAAAGAACAACATGCCTCCTAAAGATGCGGCAAAAAGCATTATTGAAAAGTTATTAGAATAATGCAATATCAAATTTGACTGCTTGACTCAAAGTGATCAATCTTCACTAAAGGACATATAACCACTGCTATCAATATAAAAAGTATAAGACTTATTTGATTCTACTGTAACAGGTGTTGTGTAGTATCTGGCAGATGAATGGTCTGTATCACTGTCATAAATTACGTAATAGGTTCCAGGGTCACTACTGGTATATGAACTAAACCCTCCAGAAGGAATAAACATCCAGTCTGTAACTGTTGTGAATCCTCCAGCATCAACAGTACCAAGAGCTCCATACACAGAGCTCCAGTAGGGGTCCAGGTAACCCCGAACCTCAGGATCCTCTACAAGAAGTTTGTCACAAGACATTGAAAAGGTAAGGACACTGATGGTTAACAAAATATAAATTATTTTTTTCATAGAATCCCCCAATAGATTTATACTTAAACATTAAACAATCCATCAATAATCATTCAAATTTCTATTGGAATTAGTTATAGATAATGGTATGTGTTTTTCATATTTTTGTGCAATTGGAGTATTTTTCATCATTAGATTTGATTGGACATTCAGAAATTGATATAGAAATGTAGAATTTGACTAGAACATAAGCTTACTTTTCAATGAAGTAATGCAGTGATTTAAAGATTTGCTAGAAAAAAGGCTGCGTCACAATAGTTAACAGCCTTTAATATTAAGAATAATATAATTTAGTTATCTATTGCCAATACAAAACTGCCAGCTGCAGTAAAGCTTATTGTATATTTCTTATCATTTTCAAAATTATATGAATAAGTTGTCCAAACAGTAGCTCTACTGTGATCTGAGTCAGTATCCTTTAGAACTGTATATGAACCAGCACTGACTGATGTATATGAAGTGTAATTACCACCGTCGGCGCTTACCCAAGAACTCTCAGTAGTAAATTGTTCAGTGTCGATACTATATGTACCCAATGCACCATAGGTAGTACCCAGAGTTGGATCAATATAAAACCTAACTGCTGGATTTACTGGATCTGCCGACGCTGTTTCATCACAGGACATGCTAAGCAATCCAAGTGAAATAACTAATAATAACAATAAAGATTTCTTCATAAAGCCTCCAAAAATTTTTAAAAGTAATAGTAAACCATGTCGCAATTAAAATCCATTTGTTTTTTGATAATAAGTCGTGTCGCATTATATTATTTCTACATATTGTCTTTCGTGCATTTCTATGTAACAGTCGTATACTAATAAAAAAGGGACTCCCTTTTTTTATGTAAATTAGTACTGAAGCAGTAACAATCTGATCCCTGAATTGTGTTTTACAATAAAAGAAAAGTAAAAAAAAGGCAGTATCAGCCCATGGTAGGTGAAGAACACCACTCCCTGCCCGAAGAACAGCAAAAATTAACGGGAAAAGTCTATTGGTACGGCTTTTGCTTATATATCACCAGGAGAATTGAAATGATTAAGGATTTTTTTAAAAAGAATAAGCGCTCTATTATCATGATTGCAGCAGTCCTGCTCTTATCAGGGGGTGTAACAGCCTATCTGATCGGATTTTCAGCCGAAGTTGAAACACCGGAAGAAGATAAGAATGTCAGACTGGTGGAAACTGTGAATCTCGAGTACAGGCCGTATACATTAAATGTAAAGAGCCAGGGCTTTATTGAGGCTGCCCACTCACTGCAGGTTTCAAGCAATGCAGGCGGTCAGGTTATGTACAGCTATGAAGACCTGAAAAGCGGTATAGCCGTTGAAGAAGGGACTCTGCTGATTCACCTTGATGATGAACTGATTACCAATAACCTGGCTCTTGCAAAATCAGAACTGATAAGTTCAACAGCCCAGCTTGTCTCTGCATTCAAGTCGGAAGGGGGTAATCTATATAATAGTTGGAATGGTTATCTGAAGAATTTAAATACAACAACGGAACTGGTTCCAGATCTTCCAGAGTTGAAGTCTGAAAGAGAAAAACTCTTATTGAGTACCTATGGAGTTCTGGCATCCTTTTATCATGTCAGGGAGCTGGAGGACGTGCTGGATGACTACAGCATCTATGCCCCCTTTACCGGCCATATCTCTGGTGACGGTATTGAGAAATTCAGTTATATATCTCCAGGACACCCCCTTCTTACCCTGACCGATACTCAGCATCTGGAAATTGCCATCCCTTTAACCAGGGAAGAGCTGATTTTACTGGAAACTCTGAATAGGGAAGTTATCATATCACCTGCGGGTGTTGAGAATGGGTTTATTGTAGGACGAGTGGAGCGTCAGGATGCTGTCATGGACCGGAACTCACAGACCATAGACCTGCATATAGCCTTTGAAAACCCTGAACTGAATCCTTTGTTTCTTCCCGGGAATTATGCCGAAGTGGAAATATCCGGTACGACTGTTGATAAAACACTCAGTCTTCCCAGAGCACTGCTGAACTCTGATAATACTATAAATGTTTTTGAAGAGGGGAAACTGAAAAAATACCCGGTCAGTGTTTTGACAACCCAGGGAGATCAAATGATTTTAAATCCCACACTCCCCGAAGGGATTCAGATTATAACCACCAGAATCCAGAAGCCCTTTGAAGGCATGGAACTTAAAACAGAAGGATCAGAAGAATGAGAAAGCTTGTTAATTTTTTTGTTAATAACTCTCTTCTGACCAACTGGCTGATGATTCTGATTTTTGCAGCCGGTACATTCGGTCTGATTAACCTTCAAAAGAGAATATGGCCCAAGATTGAATTTGATTACATATCTGTGGAACTCTCCTGGTACGGAGCGTCAGCCATGGAAGTTGAAGACGGTCTTGTACTCCCTCTTGAGGAGAGACTGCGTGGTGTTGAAGGTGTTGTTCAGGTTACATCCACCGCAAGAGACGGAGGAGCCTGGTTCGGTCTGGAGACCTCTCCCTGGCATCCTATGGATAAGACATTGGATAAAGTAAGACAGGTTGTAGAAACCACTTCATTACCTGACGATGCAGAAAAACCTGTTGTTTATCAGGAGACTGAATGGAACAGGGTCATGCTGCTCTTCCTCTATGGTCCTGACGACCTCTCCCTCCTTGAGGATGTGGCCGAGGAATTCAGAGAAGATCTGATCCGATCAGGTCAGGTTACACAGATCAACACATGGGGATTTCCCGGTGAACAGATTATCCTGGAACCGGCTCCCAGTACTCTGGAGCGTTACAGCCTCAGCCTGGATGATATAGACAGAGCCGTAAGGGCTTCCAGTCTTAATCTTTCTGCCGGTTCTGTGCTGACCTCTTCAGAGCAGATTCAGATCAGAACCTATGAGAAGAAAACCACAATACCCGAGCTTGAGAATATTGCTGTCAAGAATCTTGATAACGGCCGGATTCTCCTGTTAAAAGATATCTGTGAGATTAGAAGAGGACGTGCTGAAAATGCCCTGTATACCAGAGCAAACGGTCAGGACGCCATAGGTTTTCAGATTATGTACGGTAACACGGAAGATGTTATCGCTATTTCAAAAATGGTTGATCTGAAGCTGGCTGAATACAGTGAGAAGTATAAGGATCAGGTAACCTTTCAGACCTATATAAGAGATGTTGATGAACTTCACGAACGTCTGGGAACATTGACAAAAAGCGGTCTTGGAGGCCTTCTCCTTGTACTCCTGGTGCTGGGATTATTTTTAAATACACGGATATCATTCTGGGTGGCATTGGGAATCCCCATCTCCTTCCTGGGACTTATCTTTATAGAATGGGTGATGAAAATCACAATAAATGAGATGTCTCTTTTTGGTATGATCATGATTATCGGGATACTTGTGGATGATGGAATCGTTATCGGAGAGAGTATCTATGATCACTGGCACAGGCTGGGGAAACCACGGGCACAGGCGGCAGTAGACGGAACAATGGATGTTCTGGCCCCCGTACTGATATCCATAGCAACCACCATTGTGGCCTTTGCTCCC
Organism: Oceanispirochaeta sp. M1; assembly: GCF_003346715.1. Taxonomy (NCBI): domain Bacteria; kingdom Pseudomonadati; phylum Spirochaetota; class Spirochaetia; order Spirochaetales; family Spirochaetaceae; genus Oceanispirochaeta; species Oceanispirochaeta sp. M1. The sequence continues at coordinate 68,667 of NZ_QQPQ01000003.1, read as the reverse complement.
TACTTTTTTATCTATGGGGAAATGGGAAAATACACAAGCCAGATAGGTCTTGTTGTTATTATCAGCCTCCTCTTCTCTCTTGTTGAAGCCATTATTCTCCTTCCTGCCCATCTGGCCCATTCAAAAGCCATGACAGAAGAGGCAAGAATACCAGGCAAGTTCAGGGCCAGGCTTCAGAGCTGGCAGGATTATCTTATAAACAGAATCTATGCACCCTTTCTGGACTTTTCTCTGGCACATAAGGGAGTGATTCTTTCTCTCCTTGCAGGTTCATTAATGATATCAGTGGGTGCTGTAGCGGGAAATCATATTGAGGCGACCTTTTTCCCTGATATTGAAGCACCCTATGTCTATGCGGAACTGAGTTTTCCTTCTGGAACAACCGCCGATGTGGTGAATGAAACAAGAAGAGAACTGGAAGAGTTTGCCATGGAATTCGGTAAATCCTGGGCAGACGAAAATGGTGCATATGATAATGCCATTGTGGATTACCTATCATGGGGAAACAACACTCAGCTCTGGGTTTACCTGATACTCCAGGATAACAAGATCAGGGATTTTTCTGTAAATGAATTTTCTCTGGCTCTTGCAAGAGAGCTGCCTGAAAATTCTGTCCTGGAATCTGCATTTATCGGGAATGATGCCATGTTCGGCGGAGATCCTGTCTATATCCGCTTCCTGGGTAAAAACGATGAGGACCTCCGGGCAGCGGCCGATCTGTTCAAGGAGAGACTCAAAACCATAGAGGGAGTCAAAGATATCAGGGATGACACACCTCTTGGGCAGAAAGAATTTCTGATCCATCTCAATAATAGGGGAAAAGCCCTGGGCCTCACGACTGCTGATGTATCAAATCAGGTGAGGATGGGATTTTATGGAAATGAGATAATGAGCATACAGGAAGGACGAAATGAAGTACCCCTGATTGTAAGGTATCCCCAGAAAGACAGAGCTTCATTAAGTGATGTTGAAAATCTGCAGATAATAACACCAGCAGGTTCAATGGTTCCTTTTAAGGAAGTTGCCGATTTTTCACTCAGAAGAAGCCAGCGTCGCATCAGAAGAGAAAACGGTTACAGAGCATTAAGTGTCATGGCCGGAATTGATGCTGAAAAGGCCGAGCTCAATGTTGTTATGAAAGAAATAAATGAAGTGATCCTTCCGGATATTCTGGCACAGGTCGAAGGCGTGACCCTCTCCCAGGGAGGTCAGGCGGAGATGGTTAATAAGATGATCAAATCCATGGCCTTCAGTATGGCGATGGCCCTTCTTATCATGTTCACCCTGCTGCTGTTCCAGATGAAGTCCTGGGGGCAGGCTCTTCTTGTTCTCAGTCTTATCCCTCTGGGATTTCTGGGAGCTGTCTATGGACATATAATCATGGGAAAACCCATATCCTTCATTTCCTTCCTCGGTTCGGTTGCTCTGGGTGGTATTATTGTAAATGACTCGGTTGTATTGATTGACTGCTTCAACAAAAAACTGCGGGCAGGAATTCCAAGAGCAATTGCTATAAGAGAAGCGGCTCTGCAGAGATTCAGACCCATTATTATGACAACATTGACTACATCTATAGGTCTTACCCCTCTTATCTTTCAAAAGAGTGTGGGTGGTCAGATGCTGGTGCCAATCGGGATATCCATTGCCTGGGGTCTTCTGTTCGGAACCTTCCTTACTCTGGCAGTCCTACCTGTTGTCCTTGGGATGATGAAAAATAAGAGTGATGCCCGGGAAGAGCCGGCAATTGAAGATGAAAATGAAGAAAAAGAAAATCTGTCCGTACTCAATGCAGGACCTGTACTGCTAGCTGAGTAAATTGATGCCCCCTGCAAGGGGGGCAGTTATTACTCTTAAAGCTCATCCAGAAGAACAATATTAAGCTCGTTCCTGTTATATTCCAGAACATCAAAAAGGCTCTTTGTCCCTTTAGCTCCGGGAAAATTGATCCAGCTTACGAAAGCAGGCTTATCCTTCATTTCAAGGAATGAAGCAGACGCAGGATTATGATAATTATCTATTATCAGCATGGGCTTTGTATTCAATACGGTTCTGGTTTCAGATAAAGACGGTGATGCAGGCCCGAAAACCAGTGCGGGATTAAATCCCAGTGAAGCTGCCAGCCCCTGTTGATGGATGTGAACCACCACAGAGTTAAGGAGATCTTCATGTCCTTTCATATCGGCTCTCCATAAATCAAAAAAAGCATCAATTTCTTTTAGATTTTTTTCAGCTTCAACCTCAGTTCCCAGGGCTTCTGCTATTTTCATCACAGATTCATGGATCACTTTTTGACTGTTTACGGTTTTAATCTGAATCAGCTGTACATCACTGTCATCTCCGAGAGCCTCTTTTATCCGGCTCATCATGGTTTCATATCCTGCAAAAATCAGATAATCAGCCTTGGCAACCATCTGCATCTCTTTCAAAGAGATCTCATATTCAGGGGGATGTTTCATTTCGTAGGGAGCAAGTACCTGAATATCTTTAATTCCCGCAAGGGAAGCAAAGGAAGCGGTCCATCCGTTTGTAACAACAACAGTCTGAGCACTGAGGCCCATGGGGAGAAGAATTAAAAATAGTAAGATCCTAGTGATATTTTTCATATAAAGTCCTTATTAAGTATGTTATTCCAAAACAGACTCCCGCAACCAGGATGACTCCTGAACTGACTGGTAGATCTGCCTTAAGAGCCAAAATAAAACCACCCAGACTATAGAGAAATCCTGAAAGCATGGCTGTAAGAAACATGGATTTAAGTGAACGGGAAAAAGAGACTGCTGTCATGGCCGGCAGGAGTACAATTGCATCCAGCAGCAGCGCACCCACAAGGCGCATGGCAAAGGCGATGGAGATTCCTGTAAGAATCATAATCATGTAAAACAGAAGAGGCTCATTGACTCCGGCTGTTCTGGCAGTTTCAGGATCTATTAAAACAGCCGCAATCTGTCTGTATTTCAATACAATAAACAGCAGAATAACAACACAGAATACAAGCAGAAAATAAAAATCCCGGTTTGTCAGAGCGAATATGCTGCCCCAGAGAAGATTCATCGTATCCTGTACGGGTACACGGTTTTTATAGATAAGAAGCATGGCCACACCTACGGATATTACCATAAAAAAAGTAGTCAGCCCTCCGGTAGGTATATTGGAACGCCGGGACATGGCGGTGATCAGCAGTACCAGAAAAAGATTGATTCCCACAGCACAGAGAAGAGGATCCAGGGAGGCTGAGAGTGCAATCGCTCCGGCCAGCATGACCCCGTGCATCAGCATAAAACGGAGATTAAGTAGATTCAGACGGAGAATGAATACACCTGTAACAGGAAGGCAGAAACCAGCTACCAACAGAGATATGAATCCGCGGAGAACGGGTGGGAATAAGAGGAGTTCCATCATTTAATCATCTCCAGTATTCCGTCTTCAAGATGGATTCTTTTCCAGCCGACAGCGCTCAGTTCATCTTCAGTATGAGTCACAAGGAGGATTGTTATTCCGTAATTCCTTCGGATATTCTCAAGAAGGATAGAGAAACTTCTACGCCCCTCTTTATCGAGATAAGTCAGGGGCTCATCCAGCAGCAGGATTCGGGCACCCTGACAGAGACAGCGTGCCAATGCGACTCTCTGCCTTTCTCCTCCTGATAATGAAAAGAAATATCTGTCTTTCAGAGAGATACACCCTGTATCTTCAAGAGCTTTTGCAATAGTTGTTTTACGCTTGGATGCAGACATCGATATTCCGGCAAGCCCGGTTGCCGCCATCTCTTCTACTGTTACCGGAAAATCACGACTCTGGAGTTCCTGAGAAACATAGGCAAGGTGGTGTCTGTTTTTTTTCCATTCGCTGCTCTTCAATTCCATTCCGAGAATTGTAACAGCCCCCTGATCACTGGGTAGAAGACCTGCAATACAGCGGAGGAGTGTTGTTTTACCGCAGCCGTTGGAACCGCTGAGAACTGCAGCCTCCCCTTTTCCAAGGCAGAGTTCTGCACCCTTCAGAACCTCACGGTTCTGTCTTCGAATATGCAGGTCACGGATCTCGAGGACAGGATTCATCAGGGTCTGCCTGCTCTGCGGCAGAGTTCGGCATAAGCCTCTTCAGAGCTCATATCATCTGTAAGAATTAACTCTGTCTGGCAATCCAGCTTCTCCACCAGATTATCATAACTGCATTCCACACTCATTCTATTAAAATATGAGAGGCCCCTTGAGCTGACAGTCAGACCGTGACAACGGCGTATACCCATTCTGTGAATCAGGACGGCAGCACCCCTGCCGATCAGCTTGTCAGTCAGATAAAGTTCGGAGGGACTGTAATCTGCTGAATCAAGAAAATCCTCTAAGGCAAAAAGAGGATGCAGCCAGTGGCCGTCATTGCTGAATATTATTTCGTTGTGATGGGAAACACTTAAATTCAAGTTAGTCCTCCGATAGATAAAAGGTCTTTATCATACCCCAAAGACCATTCAAATGATATTACATCTTATATGATTTATAACAAAGAAGTAGAATCGATTTATTGACAAATTCATAAAACGATATTATTCTTTACATGATAACAAGTTAAACCCCATTTCAACCCTCTCTAAATCTAACAAAATGGACCGTTGAAGCATCTGTGTAAGCAGTATTTCAAAGGTCTATAGAGAGAGAAACCATGAGATACAGAGAGCCCTTCACGGTATATCCAAGAAAGATGAAGTCCGGTCTGATTGTCTGGTACTACCAGACTTATGATGAATTTAACAAGAGAAACAGCGCCAGGTCAACTGGGCAGACAATAAAATCTGCTGCCAGGGCCTACTGCAGAAAACTTGAGAAAGAAGACTTATTGGTTCCCAATAGTCTGAATAACCTGACTTTTGGGGAGTTTGCTATTGGCTGGTGGGTCACGGGCAAGTGTAAATATTTAGAGTACAGAAAGTCCCGAAGAACTCTGAGTTACAATTACATCAAAGCTTGTTCCCAGATAACGCAAAACCACATAATTCCCTACTTTCAGGATTACAAGATCAGATCCATCAAGAGATTTCATGTGGAAAAATGGATAGATTATCTAGTTGGATTGGGAATTTCAAACTCTTCTGTAAATATCTATTCCAGGGTATTTCATTTAATGATGGCGGAGGCAGTCAGAAGGGAGATTCTATTAACTGATGTAACAAAGAATATCCCTGCCCTGAAAAACAGTTCCAAACCTAAAGGCATCTTTTCTCAGGAGATTGTAGCCAAGCTATTTGATCGTAATAAGATTGAAAAGAACTGGTTATGCAAAGAGTACTATTACGCCAATCTTCTGGCAGCCTGCACCGGAATGAGAATGAGTGAAGTTGTCGGCTTACAGAACAAGGATATCTTTCCAGGCTATATTGCTGTCACAAAACAATATATTAGAGGCATCGGCATCCAGCCCACAAAGAATAAAAAGTCCAGGGAGATACCCATCCCTCCTGAATTGGAAAAGGAGTTGAGGGCATTATCAGATGGAGGCGCGGATTCTTTTGTTCTATCGATTGATGGGAAAGGAAATCCCCTGACTCATAACTATGTTCTAAGTAATCTGAAAAAAGCTTTACATAATATTGGTATTTCAGAGAACGAACAGAAAAAGATGAATTACTCATTCCATAGCTGGCGGCACTATTTCAATACCCTTATGCGGAGCCATGATATCTCTGACAGCAAGCTGCAGAGTCTCACCGGTCACAGTTCAATGGCCATGACTGACCACTACACCCATTTCAATCATAGTGACTTTCAGGATGTGGGGGCAGTACAGGCACAGATTTTTACTCTCACAGATGTTACAGGATCATAAACCTAGGGTATTCCCTAGGCCCCAGAGTGATAAGAGCCCGCTAGAGTCATGACATAGAGATGATTGAAAAAAGCATAGATCCGGTCCGGCATTGCCAACACACTGCCGGACACTTGTTATCACTTGAGAGTTCTGGTTTTTCAAAAGAAATCTTATCATGAATGAAAAGGAGGAATGACTCTCTATATAAGAATCTTTTCTGACCAGGCCAATTTGCGGCCGAGAGACTTAATAAATTTCTCCTGGGTTTTAGGAGATAGATTATTAAAAACCTTCTTTAATGATTCATGCATAGTGTTAGCCTCTCGATCACCAAGATACTCCAGTGATATCCAGAATAAAATAGCTCTATCCTTCTCATCCTTGTTCACTCCACGGAAGATGGTAACTGCTTTCGACAGAGCCTGAGAATAGCGTATGGAGACTTGTCCTGATGAATGCTTAAACGACGAGATTCGTTTCGTTGCTATATAGGAATGGGTCATGGGAATTTGAGTTGTAAGGCCAAGAGCATTTAAAGCAAAGGCACCAGAGGGATATATTGCTGCTCTATTTTCCTTGGCTAATACCTGAACCACTTTATCAGGTCCAATAGGAAGAGGACCGAATCGACTCATTTTTGGCTTAGCATAGATGCCTTTTCTTATATGGATAATGTTATTATTATTGATCTCTTTTTTAAGAGCATGATTCACCGTATCTTTGGGAGCATTATTTGTATGTTTCAACACAGTTCTGAAAGTAAATACTTCCCCATAATTGAGATGCTTGACATATGATTCTACTTTGACTGTTACTTTATCCATAATTTATCCGATCAATAATTCAATATCCTGTAACTATAGTATTACGACGGATAGGAATAATCAAATTCAACATTTTGTAATTAGGAAAAGTATATAGAATTGTACATGACCGACCAATTCAACCATCATGACTTTCAGGATCGCAAAGGTAGGGTATTCCCTACCCCCCAGGGTGATAAGAACTCGCTAGAGTCATGACATAGAGATGATTGAAAAAAGCATAGATCCAGTCCGGCATTACCAAAATACTGCCGGACACTTGTTATCACTTGAGAGTTCTGGTTTTTCAAAAGAAATCTTATCATGGGTGAAAAGGAGGAATGGCTCCATGCAGTATCCCCTTGAGTAAAGGGGATATTGCTAGATCAATTCAAGTTAATAATTAAAGTAAGATACAATCGATTTCAGACTTCCTATCCTCCCAGGAAATAGGACATTCAAGGCATCTATGATCCTTACAGGCGGAGCAGACAGCCTTTCTATCCAGATTACTCACGATGTTCTGAATACAGGCATCCAGAGACTTGGTCATGGGCTTTTCAGCTGCCCAGGCCACCCGGCGCAACATGAAGACCTATTCTTCATCTATCTGTGGCGTGTACACCTTCCTATCATTCTTTTTCATACAGAATCTTCCTAAAAGATTGGTCCAAAACTTCGGCAAAAGAAGCCTTTCCTCTTTTGCCAACGGCTTGCCCAACTCTTATCATGGAGGTGAATGGTTCTGTACAGGCTGCCGCAGGCACCCGAAGGGCTGTGGCCTTTACAGGTTCTTCACAGCCATGATACTCACCCGGAGACAATCCGTTGGAAAAAGGGGGGGAGCTTATGATATTGATTTCACAGTTTAATAAAGGGGCTGTAAATACACTATTAGTTTAATTACAGCTCTTTATCTAAACCATCACTTAATAGATAGGAACAAACGGTGACCTGAAATTAGAAAGTAAAAAGACCAGCAATTTATTTATATTTTGCTATTGGCTTAAATAAATGGATCTCAACTATCCTTTATTGTGTATCCTAAAGCCTTATATCCCTTTATACGTTTCTGAAACATCCTTGAAAGGACAGGCACCTGCGCATCTACATAATCGTAAATCATAACCTCTTCTTTCCCATGGTATTCTCTGTGAAGGCGTCCGGCATACTGAGTCAGAGTCCCTTTCCAGGACACAGGGAAAGTAAGAAAAAGAGTCTCGAGAAAGGGAAGATCGAAGCCCTCACCTAGATAGCGACCAGTCGCGAGAATTACGATATCTTGATCATCAGTAATCTTCTCGATACCTTGCATTACAGCTTTAATTTGCTTTTTACCCAACCCACCTTGGAGGATAAACAGATTGTCTGTGAATGCTTTCAGTTTTTTTGAAAGCTGCTCCAGGTGTTCTTTTCGTTCAGTAATGACAAGTATCTTCTGCTTCCTGAAAATGGCATTCTTGATGTCTGAAAGAATAAAATCATTTCTGCTTTCATCACCAGCAAGAATCCTAAACAGATCCTGTATCCTATCAGAAGCGCTCTCAGCAAAGTCTACATGGAAGTCAGTCTCTCTGGGGATCACCTTATGCGTAAAAGATCTGGTAGCAGCTTGCTTCTTAGCACTCACAGAGTAGCGAACATCTCCCAGGTTCATGAATATGATCGGATGCTGTCCATCCTTACGGGTGAGAGTTGCCGATAATCCGAGTTTGTAATATGCGGGACTCTGCCGGATGGCCTGTTCAAAGGAGACGGCAGATATATGATGACACTCATCAACGATGATCTGTCCATATTCATCAAGCCAATCTACAATTTCCCCTTTACGGCTAACACTTTGTATGACGGCGATATCCAGTATCCCTGTTCGTTTCTTGCGACCTCCACCAAAACAACCGATCTCTTTTTTTGAAAGATCTAGAAATTGCTGAGCTCTTTGGACCCATTGATCCATAAGCTGCTTGCGATGGACAAGAACAAGAGTATTTACTCCCCTCTCTGCGATGAGCCATAAAGCCAGAACGGTTTTACCAAACGCTGTTGTTGCCGAAAGAACACCGGTGTTGTATTTAGTAAGTACTTCAGCGGCCCGTTGCTGTTCATCAAGAAGCGCCCCCTGAAATTTACAGCTTATGGTCTTTCCCTTATTTCTTTTCTCTTCAAATAGGAGTTTAATTTTATAATGCTCTAAGAGTTTCTTTAAAGCATCAAGGCAGCCTATTGGAAGAGCAATATAAGATCCTTTTTGTTCATAACAATGGAGAATCCGAGGTTTATTCCAGGTCGGTAATCTCATGGCTTGGGCCTTGTAGAATTCGGGATTAGAGAATGAAGCAAGCCTCAGTATTCTATTTCTGAGAATAGGGGGTAGACCTGTGTAATCCAAAAATATCTGATTTGAGAGGATTACCTTGGTGGATACAGGAAGTGGAGTTTCAATTGGAGGATAGTTGGATTTTGATGATTTCATCCAGGGAAGATTCTCATCCTCCTGATCATGGGATACGGGTAGTATAGAGTTTTGATTTCCCATGGCCATCGCAAGGTAATTATCAACATCGTGTCTACTCATCTTCTGGATGGAAGAGAGGAAGCTCCATTGATCTTCAAAAGGTTGGAAGTCTTCATTTATAAACACTGAATGTTTTTTTTGCCTGGCCATCTTTTGAAGGGGCAAAGCAATTAGATTTCCAAAGCCACCTCTTGGCATGGTGTCCTGATTCGGAAAGAATCGGTCGAATGAGTCGAGACCGATTTCCGGACGGTTATCCAGGGATTTCGTGAGGAGCATAGAGCCTAGATTTCTAGCTTGTCGGGCTTGGATCGCTTCGTTGAAAAAAATCCATACATGTCCCCCATTCCCAGAGCGAGATCTCTCAAGGCTGGCTGGAATCCCTTCTTCACTACAGGTTTCTAAAAATGTCTGGACATCTTGCTGCCAGTTTTCCTTGTCAAAATCTAATGCTAAAAATCGGCAGGTTTCATCTGGGAGCAAGGGGTAGATTCCCATGACAAAGGGTTTTGGTTTACGCCAGGTTTCTTCGGGGGGAGCTTCTCCCTTAAGATGAAAAGAGATGATTTCATCGCTAACAGGAATAAACTGCCTCTGGAGACAGGAGGCACATTTGATTTTTGGTTTTTCACAAATTCCCTCTTTCCATTCATTCTGGCAGGCAGGCTGATATCCGGATTGACCGGAAACAGCAGATTCGAAACGTTTGGCATATACATCATCCCGGCCAGAGAAGAGAGAACGAAACAGCTTTATCTTCTCATCTGGAGATGAAATATTATTAATCTCTTCACCTTGATCAGAATGATTGGAGGAAGTTTCTGAAAGAAGCTTTTTGAGTTCGGTTTTCTTATTTGACAGCTGCATTTCTAGAGATGATATTTCTGCCTTTAACGATGTTATCTTATCCATTTCCATAGAAGCCATATACTTGTATCATGACAGGGATTTTCTATCCTGAGAAGAAAAAAATCCAGGGAGCAATCTTTATGGTAAAGAATAGTCCAAAAGATGTAAGCAGTATCGTGATGGTCGATCGATTTTTAGGATTTGTATTAGATTGTCGGAAGAAAGCAATTAACCATCCTAGCAGATATTAGCGCTTACGCTTAATTCTGAAAACCTCTTTCTACATCTACAGAAAATTATTAAATACTTACGAATTCACTTTCTCCAGGAAGCCAAAGGTGTTTGAAGTGATAATGTTATTTTGTTTGATGTATTATGCTCATTAAGACTTATCTATGTCTATTGAAATTGATATTTTTCTTCCTTTTGGAGTTAGTCTATATTTTTGTAATCGACTTGTCGGTTTTCCCGGGATGGTATATTCAAGATACACTTGTTCAAGAAGAGACTTTAACTTCCGTTTAAAGTGACCGGAAACTTCTATACCCAGTTGATTTAATATCTCTTCCCGAGATAAGGCCTGTTTTTTACAAACAGACAAGATTTGTCTCTGTAAATTATCCAATTCGACTGGACCCTTGACTGGACCCTTGACTGGACCCTTGACTGGACCCTTGACTGGACCCTTGACTGGACCCTTGACTGGACCCTTGACTGGACCCTTGACTGGACCCTCTAAAGGAAGAACCAGTTTAAAGTATTGTTTATCCTCATTAAAAACAGGTTTGGAACCATTTGAGTAGAGAGGCAGATATTTATTGATGTTCCTCACTCCAGAACCGAGTTCATCAAAACGTCCCAGCTGGATCATAAATTTACAGATAACTGGATTATGGGAATAAGGTTGTAAATTATCAGGTGTGATCTCACCGAAAAAGTGCTGAGTGCAGGGATTGTCAAAGATGACTTTGTCCTTATAGATCATTAGCCGCCCAGGGGAGGCACTTATATAGTCACGGTGTGAAATTACATTGGAAATGGCTTCCCGAAAGATTTTGTCACGTAAGCTGATTCGCATATCCCCTTCAAGATAAAAGGGATCATTCATATGCTTTTCAATAAACTCCATTATAATGTCATAGGCATCAATCAGATTAGTTCTAACATCCACCCGATCATCATAGCGTTCCACATCATTACGACGTAAAAGACAATCGAATTTATAAGCCGGAACAGCTCTCTGTATGGCTAGGTCATTACCAAAAAAAAGGAGTGCGGCCAGTGAAAGGCACCTTTTACCCGTCTCCTTGTCATCTGTATAGAATCCCCCGATCTTAAGCAGCTCCTCATTGCTCAACTGTAACCAGGGATGCCGGGAATTGTAGCTGTGCATCAAAGCTCTGGCTTTATCAAAAAGCTCAGACCGCAGATCTTCTATTGTTGCAAAAGGCTGGGGCTTTTGTTCAGAAAATAGTCCCAGCTTGCGGTTGATTAGTCCAGCTAACTGCTCCGTTCCTCTTACGCGGTAGTCACCGTCTTCACTACGGAGGTAAATATACCCTCCTGTCTTATGTAATTGTGAGCTTAAAGGCACCTGCACTGTAATAATCCACTTACCTTCAAATTCATAATCCTTGGGAAAAAGGAGATAGGGAAGATCCAGCTTCTGGGGATTATTGGAAAGATTAGCCAGATTGGCTTTCATTTGATCCTTTTGAGCTGGATTAATTCCTTTTATCTCCCCCTTATCAGTAACACCCAGAAGAATGGTTCCACCATCAGTATTGAGAAAAGCACAAATCGTTTCAAATAGATTTCCAGGAAGTTCATTCTCTGCTTCTTTGAATTCACAGTTGAGGCTTTCTCCCTGCTTGAGAAGTTCTTTTATTTGATTGATTGTCATTTTAAAACTCCTCTTCTATTCCAGAGAGTATTGTGAAAGGATGCAAAAAATGGATGATACTTTAAGTCTTGTATTTTCATCCTAGCTCCAAAGGAGAATTATTGTTTATTGAATGGCGACATCTTTCCGCCTTTTCTTTTATCCATCTTATCGTATTTTTAATGGGATGTGTCATGATTTAAAAAAGATTTATTGTGGATTTTTTTATACATTATTATACATTTAGGATTATTTTAAATTCCCCTTACACCCTTTCTGCATGGCATACCTACAGAGTATACATGAATTAGTGAAGGCTACTAAATCTCTCTAGAATTCTATTCTTTCCTATCTCTTTTATAATCTTTTTATAATTCTTAATGTATAAATGTATATAAAAGAATAAAAAGACTTATAAAGAAATAAAGAATAAATATAAGAAGAAGAAAGGGAGAATGCTTAAAAGTAAGAACTCTCATAGATAAGCTTCATACATCTCATTTTTACCAGTATCAATTCAAGCCCTAAATAAATCCCCCCCCCCTTCAGAGTAATTTGAAATTCTAAAAAGATTCCTACGGCCTACGGGGTCTGCGCAGCAGTACCCGTAGGTCGGGGTCAGGGTTATCAGTTTTCCTTTGCAAGAAGTTCTTTCAAGCGGGTGGAAGCGGACGCTTCCCCCAACGGGGGACGGGAGGGGGGCATCATTAATATACCCATCCTTGCAGGCCTGCCCGTCCGGTGGAGCCCGCCTGAAAGTAGGCCTTGCGAATGAGGCCTCTACTCCTTCCCCCACTCTCTTTGCCTGGAAAATAAATCTTGGGACAAGACACTCGGCCTTGTGAGTAGGACTAACACATTCCAGGAATATGAGGGAGAAAATGGCAAACAGGAGGTTTGCCTGAGCAGCTGACTGCAAATGAGTCCAACCAGGCCCGCAAAGGAAAGCCGTGGGCGGCGATTTGCGGATCTGCCAGCGAGAAAAATGATGGGGATGCGGGAGCAGGCGTCCGGACCAGGAACGCCGGCAGCGGCGGATCTGGAGGACGACTGCGGAGCAGCCCCATAGGGGGAGACCCCGGAGTTCCGGCTCTTGGAACCCACTGTTGTACTCATTTTGTAAGAGCGGGAATGGAGGGATGTGGCTGGTGTAATCATTCCGGTTTTGTGCAGCAGTTGGCGAGGAAGGTTTGGCGTAACAGGGGCGGTCCGTATCGGATATTTTTTTTTGTATTTGGGAGGGATGAGCCGATGTGAAGCCGGATTCGTAGATAAATATATTCAGGTTTCAGAAAGCAATATTTATACCCTTAACACCTAAGGAGTGATTCCCAAAATCAAGTTAGGAAATCTTATTCACTTTGACAGGGATGATATTGTCGACTGGATACGAAGAAATAAGGGTAAGTAATGACTCCCCCCCCTCTGTTCTCACTCCTTCAATTCCTGATATATGGGAAATAAGTATTCTCGCAACTTTTCAATAACTACAGAGAAATCAATCTGCTCTGCTTTGATCCGGTTCAGGAAAGCCTTCCATAATTGTAGATTCCGAGTATCTGTACCGAAGCTTTCCTGGAATACTGCTGGCTCCTGGGGAAGAACTGTATGTCTCCTTTCGAAGGTTTGTCTGATCGCTTCCTTCAAAATATCAGAATCTATCTTCTTGTTTATCAGGATGTCGTAAACATCATAAAAGTCTTTCTTCTCTTTTCGGGACAGATTAAGTAACCGAGCCTGGATAGATGCTGCTGGATTCTTCATAGGAGCACATCCAGGTATTGGTTGAGCACTGTTGCGATTCGAAGCTTTCGTGCATAGCTGTATAGGGTGTTGAGATCCTTTTGTTTGCTTGTCATATATTCTTTAAGAACTTCCTTCATAATATCCATACCTATCTTGTTTCTGAATCGTACAGCATCACAGACGACTCTCTCTCTGTCATATATAGGGATCATTTGTCCGGAATCCACTTTGATCTCAGTGCGTCCAAGGGTCAGAGTGTTTTCCGATACATGATACAGTTTAATAGGAGGATAATCTGGAAGCACAACCTTCCTTCCCCGTTGGATTGCTATGTGAGTTTCCGGGGGATTCCATGTTGTCAGCTCATAGAATGAGAGCGCTGTTCCCATGCAGATGATTCCATCCGGTACCGTAAGCAGTGCTTCCTGAAGAACGGCATAATTATCAACTTCCACCAGGCTGTAAAGACCGTGTTTGAGTCTGATGATTGAACCTTCTTCGACAAGCTGCTGGAGGTATTTATGGTGGATTCCACTGGAACGAATATCCTGGGTCCTAGCGTAACCGGAGTGTTCCGTAAAGACTTGTATAATCCGATTTCTGGTTTCATTGGTCATGCATGACATTATAGACTACATATGGCTGTATGTGTAGTATGAAATGTCCCGCTTGGTAAGTGGATAAGTTCAGTTTTATATAGAAAACATATGACCAGTGGTCCAAAAGAGCCGAAACAAGGGCGATTATAGGGAAAAACCTGCCTTTATTGGGAAAAAGACTGCAGCCTTTGTGAAGGTGCTTGAATGTTAATTTGTTTCTGAATATGGACTTCTTTCTATTGCCGTGTAGGCAGTTGTGTAAGCAATTAGCATTAAAGATGGGAGGATTTGGAAAGAAATCGTAAGAATTAAAGGCATGAAATATTGAGTAACTCTTTATGTAGTATTAAAATAAGGAAATAGAGAGATTTGATGGAAATGGCGGGTCATTATAACAAAAAAAACCCGGTATAAAACCGGGTTTTTTCAATATGATGATAGATTATCTTGAGTAGAACTCAACAACCATCTGCTCGTTGGCAACGGAAACAATATCAGTCCGGTAGGGACTTCTTTCAATCCGGCCATTAAGGCTGTCTTCAGAAAGAGTAAGCCATACAGGAACGGGCTGACTGGATCTAGCCAGACTTTCCCGAACAAGTTTCTTACTCTTTTCGCTATCTTTGATAGTTACTTCATCACTCTCTTTGAGAGTTCTTGATGGAATATTACAACGACGACCGTTCACATGAATGTGTCCGTGGCTGACCAACTGTCTGGCCTGTGTTCTTGTAGAACCAAGACCCAGTCTGTAAACAACATTGTCCAGTCTTTTTTCGAGGAGGATCATCATGTTGTCACCTGTCAGTCCGCTAAGCTTTTTAGCTTTTACAAACAAATTGAAGAACTGTTTTTCACTCAGTCCATATGCAAATCTGATCTTCTGTTTCTCTACTAACTGTCTACCGAAATCGCTTTCTTTCTTACGGATTCGTTTACCTTTTTCGATTCCCGGTCCGTGCGGTTTCTTCTTAAGTAATTTATCATATTTACTGTTACCGTAAATGTTGACACCTAAGCGGCGGACAATTTTCCCTTTTGCCTTGGAATTTCTTGCCATTACTTTATATCTCCTGATATATATTTTACACTCTTAGAGAGCGTCCCGACATAATATATTGTTCCACATATAGAGTCAATATAAGAGGACTGATGGAATTAGACATTTTCATCAACAGCAATTTTAGCTTAATATTGCTGTTGTAATCACGGTGTGTAAGGATAGAAAATGAAACTTGTACTGATTAGACACGGCAAATCCGACTGGCATGCAGGAAAAGACGATTTTGACAGACCTCTCAATAAAAGAGGAATAAAAGATGCCCCCATAATAGCCAGGGAACTTAAAGCACGGGGTATCATCCCTGATAAAATATTTACCAGCCCGGCTCTGAGAGCCCTGACAACGGCACAGCTGATGGCTGATCAATTTGAAATTACCGATATAGAGGAAAAATCCTCCTTATATCTGGCGTCAGTAAATGACATACTTCAGACTGCCTATGGAGCACTTGGAAAATATGACTGTGTATTTATATTCGGTCACAATCCAGGTATGTCAATTGCAGCCACAACTATCAGGGATATTGAGACTTCAATGTCCACATGTTCCGCAGCGGTTATCAGTTTTGAAAAAGATGATGATTTTACAGTTATTGATTCATTCTTTCTAAAGCCGAAGGATCTGTAATACTTCCGGGTTAAAGGGGAATCAGTAAAGCCTTAGACATCAAATTCAATACAGAATTTTGTATATATCCCGGGCTGACTTTTCATTGTAATACTTCCTTTCAGAATGTCATGAATAAAATTATAGACAATACTTAGACCAAGTCCCGTATTCCCCTCTTCCCTGTTGCTTGTATAAAAAGGCTCGAAAATATGCTCTGCAGCCTCATCTGAAATACCAGATCCTGTATCCGTATGGATAATTTTAATATGACCGTTCTCTTCCATGGCTGAAATATAAATATGTCCTTCATCTTTATCTCTGAAGCCGTGAGTCAGGGAGTTGATCATCAGGTTAAGAAGAATATGAATCAGAATATCCGGATAGGTGACAACACTGCAATGTTTCAGGTTGAGATGGATTTTGTGTTTTGTCTTTTTAAACTGAGGCTGAATTGATTTAACAATACTTTTTATATAAGAGTTCAGTTCTATTTCTCTTTTCTCTTTAAGGGACTGATCAGAGTTAACATTACGGAAATTTGTAATCAGTTCGACAGAGCGCTGCAGATTATTCGCAGTCATTGAAAGGACCTCTGATGATTCATCCAGAAAAGCCTCAAACTGCTCCATGGAAAGTTTATCTTCCTTGTAGGCTGTTCTTAATCTCTTAACCTCTTCTTCCAGATGAGAGGTTGCGGTAACAACAATTCCAATAGGCGTATTTATCTCATGAGCGATCCCGCTCACAAGACGCATGGTAATGGAGGCCTTTTCTGAATCTGCAAGCTTCACTGCTGCTTTCTGCAGATCTTTAGTCCTTTGAGCAACTTTATCCTCTAAAGACTCATTCAGATTCTTTAATTCCTTTGTTGCCCTATTCACCCTCTTCTGCAGATACCAGGAAAAAGTGAGAAGAAGAATTACAAGAGAAAGAACCGAAAGTGCTGCAATTCTGAACCAGGAAGGTAAAACAGTAAGAATATATCCTTCTGAAGAATACCATTTTTTATACATTGACCAGTAATAAGAGTCTGAATCATTCTTGAGTTCTCCAAGACGTTCACTGAACTGATCAATGAGTGGAATCATTCTGTAATTAGTAATAGAACAGGTTGTATAGCCGTTTAAAGGGGAGAACACAATACCCGTTGCCTTGATTCTTTCGTTACCCCAAAGAACAGTATTTTGAGCAACTCCTCCGATAACACTGCCATCGATAACAGCATCAATCATATCTTCAAAATTTTCATATGCTGTTGTTTCCACGATGATGCCGAGATCTTTCATATATTCCTGAAAGACCTGTCCCTGAGCTTCATCCCTGACAATGCCTACGTTCTGATGCTGAAGTTCGTGTATGTCATTGAGCTCAGCACTGCTTTCAATAAAAAACTGTCCCCATCCCGTAACTGTGGCTTCCCGAGGCCAGTAAAATAAATCCTCACGGGATTCAATCCGGAGTATGGTAGAAAAAATATCTATTTCATCATTAAGGATACGGGGATACAGATCCTGAAAGGGAGCAACTATAAATTCAGGTTCATAACCGAACTCTCTGATAATTTCAGAGAACAACTCAATATAAAATCCTGAGGGATTCCCTTTGTTATCAACAAATGTAAAGGGATTATAATCCGGCACCAGACCAAAACGTATTATCTGATCATCAACATAATCATCAGAGCTGATTGACAATGTTAATACCAATGAAAAGAGTATTATGAGAATAAAAAATATAGATTTGATATTAAGTTTTTTGTTATTCATGCTTTATTAGTAAGTATAGTAAAAAATATGAAAATTACACTAATCTTATATTAACAGCTTGAAACTTATATGTCATCTCTTATTGAACTTCGTCCCTTTGATCATTTAAAAAACCCGACCTGAGTATCATTATCACACAGAACAGATATACAGCCATATTCAAGATAAAAGGCAGTACTCTGTTCCAGGAGGATAATAGACCGCTAATCCATCCAAAGGGGATCGAAAATCCTATCATAAGAACATAAATGACTCCATTTACCCTTGCCCTCTCTTCTTTATCCACAAACCAGACCAGCATGGAATCTCTTCTGGGATTAACCAGAGTAAAGGCAATTGCTTCTACTGCAGCATATATAAATAGATAAATAAGATTTTCTTCGGGAGCTGCAATAAGAAGCAGGTTTGCAAGAAAATAGAGAAATAGCCCCAGAGCCATCATTATTTTAAATGAGTAGCGATTAAAACGATCCTGCAGAAATAACATAAATACCAGAATAATTGCGGCCCGGATCATGGGAAACACAGCAAGAAAATGCTCAGGAATATCCAGATTTTTTGTGATGTAAAGACCGAAAAAATTAGTTGTTACAAGGCTTCCGATATTAAAGAATACAAGAAAAGCGATAAGGTACAGGGTATGAGGAGTTTTCATTATCTGAGTTAGCACATGTCTGTAATCCAGAAGCATTCTTTTCATCGGTATGGAAGCTGTCTCCCTTTTCCGCTGTATCCCCATTTCAGTTTCACTTGTCCATCTGTACAGAATAATAAACTTCAGAGTCATTGATACAAATGTAATCAGATAGAGGACTCTTACAGTTTTCACCATGGTATAGTGTTCCACAAAAAAGGCGGAAATGGGAGCAAAAAATACCGCAATCAATCCAGCAATATGAACCCAGGTATATACATTGACCAGAAGAGACTCATCACAGTCTTCAACCAGGAGACAATTCCAGGAATTATTTGTAATCTGCCAGGCACTGTTGAAAATCACCGCAGCAAAGAACCACCAGAAATTCTGAGCGAAAGCCCAGAGAAGTGCCGGAATAGACCAGGATATTGTATCAAAAATAATTGTAGTGAGCCGGCGTCCCAGTTTATCCGTAACAATGCCGCCAACAATGGCTGCAATGACCTGAAAGATCATTCCGATGCTGAGGAGAAGACCAATCTGTGCATCAAAGACACCCATGGCATACATATAAACTGTAACAAAGGGAGCATAGAGACTATAAGGAATACCCCATAAGGGTTCTGTATACACACAGGCCCTGGGATTACCCTTCAGATGGAACAGGGTACGAAACAGACCTTTTGTATTTCTATGTTTATGAGTGCTTTGTTCAGTCATCCCTACTTCATAAAACAGCGAAAAAGAATAAACAAGCCCCGGAGCATTAGCGGAACATTACTTATTCAGGTATCAGATGACAGCAGCCCGGGACTGATGTAAAATAAAAAAATGATATCACAGGAATATGCCGTCACCGATTCAATAATCATCCGTGGATAAACCTGCCCTGTGGGAGCAGTACAGCTTGTTCTAAATTAGTTAAAAAGTACTGTTTAAGATTAAATAGTCCTTTCACACCATATATGACTTTCACCTTTGCTGTTATCTTTGAACCATGACAACAGGAATGTACGATTTGGAAAAACATAGTGTTGAAGAGAAATTAAACTCTTTCACCCACAGCATTGGAGCCGGTCTCAGTATTGCCGGTCTCGTAATCCTTTTACAACAGACAGCGGTAAACGGCGGCTCAACCCTGGCCTATGTATCATATTCAATATACGGGTCTTTTCAGATACTCCTCTATTTATCATCTGCATTGACTCATCAATTCTCAGATATGCCCCGGATTAATAGGGTATTCCGTATCATTGATCAGGCGGCTATCTATCTGCTGATTGCCGGAACCTACACACCCGCAGTACTGCTGGGTCTGCAGGGAGTCTGGGGCTGGATAATTTTCGGAGTAATCTGGGGAATAGCCCTACTGGGAATCCTCTCAAAGACACTTATATTCAGAGAGAAACACCTGATATCAGATTTAATGTATCTTCCCATGGGCTGGCTATTGATTTTTGCGGTCAAACCCATGATGGCTGTACTTCCAATGGATTTCATGAAATGGATTTTTATCGGCGGCGGATGTTATACATTTGGAATTATCTTCTATATTTCAAAGAAAATACCCATGAGTCATGTAATCTGGCATCTATTTGTACTGGCCGGAGGTATCAGTTTTTTTATGGGTTTTTATCTATATCTCTGCTGACACATCGGTTTCTGCATATACAATAGCTCTTATTCTTATACGAATACTCTTGATTCCAGTACAGGGATGATGCAAAATTCATTAATATCAGAATCTGGAGCAGAAGTACAATATGAATTCAAAAATATTAGTGATTGATGATGAGCCGATTCTCCGCCAGGTACTTCAGTATTATCTCGAAGATATTGATTTTGAGGTAATCACAGCAGGTGATGGCCTGCAGGGAATAGAGATTGCTAAAAAGGAAAGACCTGATGTTGTTCTCACAGATTTAAGAATGCCGGGTGCAGATGGACTTGAAGTTCTTGCTGCTGTGAGGGAGATGGATGATGAAATACCTATTATAGTGATATCCGGTGCCAACCGTCTGAATGATGCGGTACAGGCTCTCAGACTGGGAGCATGGGACTATCTGATAAAACCTATTCAGGATCTTGGTCTACTTGAATATTCTATTAATAAAGTCCTGGAAAAATCTACTCTCCTTAAAGAAAACAGAAGATATAAAAAGCATCTTGAAGAACTGGTCAAGGAAAGAACTCAGGAACTGGAACTCCGGAATAAACAGCTCGATATCTCAAGACGGCAGATAATTGGAATACTCTCACAGGCTGCGGAATACAGAGACTTTGAAACTGGAAACCATTTCCTGAGAGTTTCTGAATATGCAGCCTGTCTGGCCCGGGGACTCGGCTGGAATGAAAAAAGGATTAACCTGATAAAACTGGCATCCCCTGTACATGATATCGGTAAGATAGGAATACTTGACAATATACTTCTGAAAGAGGGAAAGCTGACAAATCCTGAATGGCATGAAATGCAGAATCATTGTCAGTACGGTCATGAGATTCTTTCAGAAAACAGATTCATTGACAGCTTTATGAAGAATGATGAAATTGACCGAAAGGTTTTTGACGAAAACTCTGAAGTTCTTATCGAAACAGCTGCTAATATTGCTCTTAACCACCATGAAAAATGGGATGGAAGCGGTTATCCTCTTGGTATCAAGGGGGAAGCAATACCTATTGAAGCCAGAATTACGGCTATAGCCGACGTTTTTGATGCCTTAAGCAGCACCAGACCCTATAAAATGGCCTGGAGTGAAGAGGATTGTCTGAAATATCTGGATGAGCAGAGAGGGAAGCATTTTGATCCCGAACTGATTAATGTCTTTATGGATAATCTGGAGACTATCAGAACCATAAATAAAGAACATTCTGCAGAAGAATAAGGATTCATCTTCAAGAGCAAAGTTAAGGGGTTTGAGAATCAGACTCCAATCTTTTTTTAAGATTTCCAGAGAGACCTCTGATATAAAAGCTCATATTTTTATCATAGATTCTGACAGTGAAGAACAGATCGAGGAGCCCTGATAACCTGGCCTCACAAACAAACTCTATCCCTATGCCCTCAGCAGTTTCTGTAAAATTAAAGGTATAACGCCCCTCTCTTAGATAGGATTTCCTGCCGGAATAGATAAAAGAGAGACTTCTCAGAACACCTGAAGCTCCATAGTCCCATTCTGTACGAAAGCTTGCGGACAATCCTCTAAACTTGAGAAATCTGTTTAGATCATAGATTATTTTAATTTCATCTGAATTCTGAGGATCAACAAGCACATCTACAAGTAAAGCGGGAAGTTCATCACTTTGAACACTCCTGCGGGTAAGACCGTCAAGAATCCAGTGACGATAATCATGAACATCCAGGAGCACAGTATTAAGATCATCCATATCGCCCCGGACATAAACGATACCTCTGGTCTCAAAGACATGATCATCCCGGTAAACTGTTTTAAAAGTTATTTCCTCCGATTCGAGGATTTCCTCCGTTTCGACGATTTCCTCTGCCCTCAGATATAGGACTCCCATTAAAAAGAAGATTATTAAAATTATGTTTGACCGGATACAAACTCTCATTGATGTCTCTCCCCCTCTGATTTCAGTACTTTAGAGCAGATATGTCAATGCTGATACTTTACTATAGCAGCATTGACAATATGAACTGTGTTCATATAAAATAATTTCTTTCAATATGAACAGTGTTCATATAAAAGGA
This sequence comes from Oceanispirochaeta sp. M1, assembly GCF_003346715.1. NCBI lineage: Bacteria > Pseudomonadati > Spirochaetota > Spirochaetia > Spirochaetales > Spirochaetaceae > Oceanispirochaeta > Oceanispirochaeta sp. M1. The sequence goes on along the minus strand of NZ_QQPQ01000003.1, from coordinate 46,687 downwards.
TAATAATTAATGAATGATTCCAGAATAAAACTGATGGCCAGTGCACCCATTCATAAGGCAGTGAATAAAATATCACTGCCTGCCATCAGCGGACTGATTATCATGGCCCTCTACAATATTGTGGATACGATGTTTGTAGCCTGGATCGGTACCGAGGCAACAGGCGCGACACAAATTGTAATGCCTATAATAATGCTCAGTTCGGCCATCGGTCTGGCTCTGGGGATGGGAGCTGCCGCTGTTGTATCACGACTTCTGGGCAAGAAAGAAAGAGACGCAGCCTCAAGAATATGTTCAACGACTTTTTTCCTGGGGATAATTCTCGGGATTCTATTTATAATAGTAAATCTGATTTTCATGGATCGGATACTCCATTTCTTTGGAGCTACAGAAGCAGTTATTGAACTTGCCGAATCCTATGCTTTTTATATCATACTGGGATCTATCTTTATGATAAGCAATATGGTGATGAACAACCTTCTCCGTTCTGAAGGAAGCGCCATGATTTCTATGATGGGGATGGGTCTTGGTTCTATTCTGAATATTATCCTGGATCCGCTTTTTATATTTACCTTCCAATGGGGTATCAGCGGAGCCGCCATAGCAACAACGATTTCCCAGGGAGTCACCTTTGTTATTCTTCTATCTGCCTATCTGCGCAAAAAAACGGTCTGTTCCCTCAAGATAAAATTCATCAGTCTTGATAAAGCCTATTTTAAGAGCATTATGACTGTTGGATTACCAACTTTTTTCAAGCAACTGTTGTTCAGCCTTTCCATGGCTGTAATGAATCAAAGCTCAGTCCATTACGGCGGTGCTGATCTTCTGGCGGCAATCGGAGTTCTCACCAGGATAACCCTGCTGCCTACCTATATAATATTCGGTCTGGGACAGGGAGTTCAGCCTGTTATAGGATTTAATCAAGGTTCCGGAGATATCGGGCGGGTACGCAGTGCATTCTTTTATGCCATGAAAGTGAGCGGGGTAGCCATGGGGGCTAATGCTCTTCTGTTTCTGACAGTTCCCAGTTATATAATGCATATTTTCAGAGCCAGCCCTGAAGTTACAGCCTTCGGGGTCACCGGACTCTATGCCTATTCAGCAGCTCTGTTTCTATACGGATTTTCCAATACTATCACTGTCTTTTTTCAGGCCCTGGGAAAGGGAGTTGAATCTATGATTCTCAGTACTGCACGCCAGGGATTTATACTCATTCCTCTTCTAATTCTGATGGGAAGAAACTATGGAGCACTGGGAGTCCTTCTTGCTCAGACTTTTTCAGATATTCTTACCTTTATCCTGTCAGCAACATTTCTTTTTCCTCTGCTTAAAAGCGGGGAACTTAATATAGAGCTGCAGAAACAGAAGGGAGAACTCTTGAATGCGATATAAAATTAAGACAAAAGAAGACATACTCCACTCAGCTGAGGAACTGATAAGGGAAGAGGGATTGAAGGCCTGCAGTATGCGAAGGCTGGCGGCCCGTTGCGGCACTGCTGTGGGAACGATATACAATTACTACCCTTCTCATAAGGCACTGCTGGAAGATCTTTTTATTATCAGCTGGTCCAATACTGCAAAAAAGCTCAGCATGATTCCTGGCCTGCCGGCTAAGGAAAATTTAATTCAGTTTATTGATATTCTTTCATCCGAGATCAGTGCCAGAGATGGTCTGGGAATCATTCTGTATGGTGACAGGATCTCCTCAGATTACATGAACAATAATGAGCAGAATGTCTTTTCACAAATTTACCCCATAATCATCAGCATTCTTAAAAAAAGTGATACATACAGGGGTATCCCGGAGATGCAGATAGCTCTGAATGCACAATGGATACTTCTTATTCTGATGGATCATTTTATCAGAAAAGAGAGAGATACTGAATTTCTCAAAGAACAGATGATCCTCAGATTTCTATAAGAAAAATAAAAGTAATAAATCAAATAATCCTTTATACTGACATTAAATGACATGGGAAGAAAATGTAAAAAATCCACTGATACTCAAAAACTATGATCTATTCAGAGAATCCGGAATTCTTAATTTTGTTGAAGCCCTGCAGGAAGATAACAAGGCTCAGGATTCACTACTAGAGGAAGCATATGAGATAATCCGCCAGGAATCAATTGAAGAAGTTATAGACCTTATCATTGAATTCCTTTCAGACAAATTCATTCCTTCAAAACTTACTTTTATTCTGAATGAAGGAATAATGGTAAACCGTATCAAAATACTGTCCTATGAAAATATGAAAAGCGTTGAAACTGATGCTGAAATAAGAAGCCTGGAAGGGATGGAGCGTTTTTTTCGAAACCACTCGGGAACCACCAGCTTTCTTATTCTTGAAAATGAACTCAGCAACAGTGAAAATATGGACACCTTCCGTAGATTCAATCCGGAAATTGTTGTTCCTGTTCTGGGAATATCCGGATTGTACGGGGTAATTCTATTTGCACCTAAGGTGCTGGGTGAAGAGTACAGTGCAAAAGAAATTGCCTATATTGACAGGCTGATGCATTTCACTTCAATCGCCATACAGAACACAATTCATTATGAGCACTCAGTGAAGGATCCTAAAACAAACCTTTACAACCATAATTTTTTTATTCACAGGGTAAACGAGCAGATAGCCCGATCCAGCAGAATAAGAACACCATTCTCCATTATTATTATGGACATAGATAAATTCAAAAAATTCAACGATTCCTACGGGCATTTGGCCGGTGATGAAGTGATAATAAGTCTTGCTAAAGTTCTGTATAAAACAATAAGAGAAGGCGATATTCTGTCCCGTTTCGGAGGAGAAGAATTCACGGTGCTCCTCCCTTATGCAGGAAGAAAAGAGGCATGGCTTGCATCTGAACGCTTCAGAAAGGCAATAGAGGACATGGAAACTGATTATCAGGGAACTATTCTCAAAGTGACTGTCAGTCTTGGCATTGCCAGTTACAATTACCTTGAAAACCTGGATGAAAACAATCTTCTAAAGAGAGCTGACACCGCCCTGTATCAATCAAAGAAAACCGGCCGCAATAAGTCATCATTCTATAAGTCAGGTCTTTTGCAACATGCAGAAGGCTTTGAAAAAGAGTAAAATATATACGAATCAGGATTTTTTATAGCATGCAGGGGCTTTAGGGAATATACTTTTCATTATGAATATGAAACTTGCCCTCAATCGATTCTTTCTGATAGTTCTTCCTGAGAAAAAAACCGGTACCGGACATGATTTCGAACTGAAACATCTTATACGTTCTCTCAAAAAAAATGGAACCTCAACTCTTAAATCCCTACAACGATGAGATAAGACCGCAAATCGGGTCTGCTCTGATGGATCTGCACAAAGCTTGCTCCCCCTTTAATAGGGTTTTTGAGCAAACCATCACCGCAAAAGATAGATCGACAGTAGAGGTCTCACAGATGACCCTTATGAATTTTCCAGCACGGCAGAAATTGAATGATAAGATTCTTCATGATATCCATTCACAGGAATCAAATATATTATCAAATTCAATGTATATGTCCAGGAATAAATCAGAGATGGTCTTTCAATATGAAAAAGGATTTAATGAAGTTAAAAAATGCGGAACAATTATCCAGAGGTATACAGTAAATATTGAAGAATTAAAAAAGAAACTCTAAAAAAAAATCGGGGAGTGAGACTTCTCGAAAACACCGGGTATTTCAATTTTCGTAAGCTTATTTACTCTTCTGATTTTCGTAAATAGAAATACGTGCTTCACGCAGTTTCTGAAGAATGGTCTGTCTCTTGATGGGTTTTACAATATAATTCAATGCACCGGCTTTAATGATTTGGGTAACTGTTTCCTTATCATTTTCATTGGTCAGCATTACCACACTTGCACCTGGATCAATTATCTTCAGCTGCTTCAGAGCTGAAATCCCATCCATCTGAGGCATTCTGACATCCATGGTCACCATCTCAGGTTTATACATCTTAAACATTTCAAGAGCTTCAACACCATTTGTTGCCTCTCCAACAACATCATAACCCACAGACCGCAGAACCTGGCTTACCAGCTTGCGGGTGAGTTCTTCATCATCTACTATCAATACACGGACAGGCATTCCCCTGAGATCGAGGCCCTCAGGATTACCGAAATATCTATAATTTTCTGTTTGTTGAGCCATATTTTGATTATAATCGAAGAGAATAAAATAACAAGATTTTTTTATTCACTGAGTAATAGGATGCCTGCGCATAGATGCAAAAACATCCTGCGCCTTATTATCAGGACGGTAGATAAGTCTTAACTTTTTCAATGACCAGTGCAGGATCGATTGGCTTTATCAGATAGTCCACCGCACCGAGGGCCATTCCCTTCTCTTTTTCTGCCGCCTGATCATTCCCGGAGAGAAATATCACGGGAATATTCTTCCAATCAGGGTTTTCCTTCATCCTGCGGCATACTTCATAACCGTCTATTCCCGGCATCATAATATCAAGAAGAACAAGATCAGGACTTTCTTCAGAAAGAATATCCAGGGCATCCTCACCATCAAGGGCAACAGCGACTTCATCTATATCCCCGAGGATTTCAATAATTATATCGATATTGGCAGGTGTATCATCAACAACTAAAATCATAGTACTTCCCTCATTGATTCTTCTTATTTTTCAGTTTTCAAGAAATATGTTATCAGCCTGAAAGCAGGTATTTCTCCAACCAGTTTTTCCTCTTCGGTCACAAGAACAGGTTCATAAAATTCCTGATCCTTTCTTTTGGAATATATATCCCTGATATCAACTATTGGCCAATCTTTATCCACAATCTGGCTTTTTCTTATTTTTAAACTTGATATGGTCTGACTCAGGTAGGCCGCCCTGGAAAGATCTCCCTGAAAAAGTTCGAAGAGCTGAGCCTTATAAATAACTCCCTGGGGTATCCCTTTTTCAGTGGCAACCACGTAATCCGCCTTCTCTCTGTCAAAAAGAACAAATAGATCCTGTATTGTTTTATCCAGTTCCAGAGAAATGGCTTCTTCCATAAGCTGAGCGGCAATCAGAACATCACTGTCTTTACTCTGCTTTGCAGAGTGATCCAGGGCAAGATAAGTCTGAATCGGCTTATGTATCCCTTTTACAGTGATCATACCATTCTTAAGACATCTGATTTTGTCCTTGATCAATGACCATGTCTCATGAGAAATAACAACCTGTCCGGAAAGAGCACTTGATTCAAGACGGGCCGCAGTGTTTACCTGAGTCCCGATGATTGTATAGTCCATTCGGTTTTTACTGCCGAAGTTACCTACAGTACAATAACCGGTACTGATTCCCGTTCTGACCTGAAAGGGGTCCTGCATACCGTAGGAGTACCATTTTTCCTGCAGTTCTTTCAAACGTTCTCTCATCTCAATGGCCATGGAGACACAGGCCAGTGCATCTTCCTGTTCACCCTTTGTATCTGGATCTCCGAAAAAAATCAGAATGGCATCACCGATAAACTTATCTATGGTTCCGCCATGTTTCAGAGCAATTCTGGACATCTCATCCAGGTAACTGTTTAAAAGTTCTGTCAGGGCTTCCGATTCCATACCGTCTGTTGTGGCTGTAAAATTCACAATATCAGAAAAGAAAATTGTAAGTTTCTTTCTCTTGGAATCTATGATTACATCCTGCTCCCCCCTGAAGATAGAAGCATAGACCTGTGGAGACAGATATTTGGAGAGCTTTCTTGTAAGAATCGTCAATGCCTGGCTCTTCTCTTCAAGCTGCAATATAGAATCAACCCGGCTCTGAACAATGGGTGGTGAAAAGGGTTTCGTTATGTAATCGATGGCACCTACTTCAAAACCTTTCAGCTCATCTTTAATATCATTCATGGCAGTAATAAAAATAACAGGAATACTTCTTGTACTCTCATCAGCCTTTAGTCTTGTACAGACCTCATAACCGTCCATACCGGGCATCATAATATCCAGCAGTATAAGATCAGGGGCAGACTCGGCAACACTCTCCAGGGCAGACTCACCGTCTGTGGCGACAGAAAGATCGTACTCCTCTGATAGAATTTCTAGAAGTATATCAATATTGGTCGGGGTATCATCCACTATGAGGATAGACTTGCTATTTGCTTCTGCCATGTATGTCTCCGGTATTCATTATAATACTGATCTTATTATAAAACTGAACAATATTTCATTCCTGATATACTATTTTGAAAAAGTAAGAATCATTGAACTTCCATGATCCCGGGGACTGCTTTTCTCATCCAGAGAAGAAACTTCCAGAGATCCGCCGTAAAGCTCCATGAACTTTTTAACCGTAGGCATACCGAATCCGGTCCCTTTTTCACCATCTGTACCGTTACGGCTTATATTTTTGGATATATCAAACATGTTTTCCCTTATTTCTTCGGGCATTCCCATTCCATAATCCCTGATACTGAGGACAATTCCATCACCCTTCTCTTCTGCATCAATACGTATTTTTTCATGTGAATAGGAGAATTTGACCGCATTAGTCATCAGATTATTGAGAACAGAGTTTATAAGGGAAGTTTTTTCAGCCTGAACCTGAAGAGACTGATCAACATTAATCTCCACATCCAGTTTTTTGTCTGTGATCCTCTGTCTTAGCATACTGATTGACTCTTCAAGCATCTCTTTTAAATTCAGAGATTCCAGATCAATGCCTTTTTCAGAAGCCTGTCTCATCTGACGGACAAGGTTAATCACTTCAGTACCGTTGTTTGCTGCCGATTGCAGCAGCTTGAAATAATAGTCCAGTTCATCCGGAAGATCGTCCTCAAGAATACTGAGAACACCTAGAATACTGGTAAATGGATTTGCCAGGTCATGGCAGAGAACATGAAGCAGTTCCTTCTGTTCAAAATTCTGTCTGACGATCTCTTCCCTGCTTCTCTTCAGTTCGATATGAGTACGAACTCTGGAGCGCAGTTCTTCGGGATTAAAAGGTTTATAGATATAATCCACAGCACCAAGACTGAGACCTTTGACCACATCCTCTGTAGAGTTGAGAGCGGTTAAGAATATTACAGGAATATCCTTCAATCTTTCATCTTTTTTCAGAATGGAACAGACTTCAAATCCGTCCATTCCCGGCATCATTATATCCAGAAGAATAAGATCTGGAATAATGGTCTCCAGAACCTCAAGAGCCTCTTTTCCATCGGAGGAGATACTGATTTCATAATCATCATCAAGGGTTTCAAGGATAATATCCAGATTCATCGGAGTATCATCAACAGCCAGAATCTCAGCTTTACTAAAAATATCCATATTTAATTTTATCCTTAAGTGAACTGAATTTTCAAATAGTTTTAAGATTCATTTCTTTTCTTTACAAGAAATCGACTGAAATGTTACAAATAGTATGGAGGAATCTAATGAACGTGCAAATATCATCCTTTCTGCAGGATCATAGGGTAAAGCTGAAAGAGCTTGTCAGCCTGTTATCCAAAGAGTTTAAATATATATCAATCCTGGGCTGCGACAGCTCCGGCACCCGTTACCAGATGATGAAGACAGGATCATCGATCAATGAATCATCCTGGGCTGAAAGAGGATTTGTCTGCCGTATCTATAACGGCAGAGGCTATAGTGAATACTCATTTTCACAGCTTAAAGATATTGAGGAAACTGCTGCTGCCATCAGACAGAGTGCAGAAGAAGCAGTGATTCTCAGTAAGAGTCTGAATCAGGTTGAATATCCTCTGATCGAAGAAGAGAAATGGAGTGAATCCTTTAGAGGAACCGTTAAAAATTCACCTGTCCAGACCGGTTCTGAAACCATAATCAATCAGCTGAAGGCTAGAATGGATGAAGGCCTCAAAATGGCTGATTTTCTGGTTGATCTGAGGGTTATCTATGAATATGTACATATCTCAAAGATTTTTATTTCATCCAATAAAGACCTGGATCAGTCATATATCTGGTCACAGGGTTATATGTTCCCCATAGGAAAGAATGAAAAGGGAATTAAATATACTCATAAAAGCTTTTCCGGTATGAAGGGAACTGAACTTCTGGATGAGATGCAGGATGCTCTGAAAGATGCAATAGATGAAGTAGAAGATCTTCTGAACTCGGAACGTCTGGTACCCGGTGAGTACGATATTATCTGTAATCCGGCAATGTCGGGACTCATTGCTCATGAGGCCTTCGGTCATGGAGTGGAAATGGATATGTTTGTGAAAAAACGTGCTATGGCCGCAGATTATATGAACAAGGCTGTTGCTTCTGAAAAAGTAAATATGCATGACGGTGCAGCGGCTGCAGATCAGGTGTCCTCCTATCTATTTGATGATGAAGGGATGGGGGGGGCAAATTCAAAGATAATTGATAAAGGGGTTCTGAAGATGGGGATTTCCGATCTCCTTTCTGCCCTTAAACTGGGAACAAAACCTACAGGAAACGGTAAACGCCAATCCTTTGAAAGAAAAACCTACACAAGAATGACCAATACCTTTTTCAGTCCGGGAACTGATTCCCTTGATGATATGATCTCCTCCATAGACAGAGGGTATCTTCTGGAAAATTTCAGCAGCGGAATGGAAGATCCTAAAAACTGGGGAATCCAGTGTGTTGCCGTGAAAGGGAGAGAGATTGTAAATGGAAAGCTCACAGGGAGGATTGTCTCACCTGTCTTTCTCACTGGCTTTGTCCCCGATCTTCTCAAATCCATCTCCATGGTAAGTCCTGACCTTGAACTATCCGGTTCCGGAGCCTGTGGAAAAGGATACAAAGAATTCGTAAAGACCTCCACCGGCGGACCCTACCTGAAAACTAAAGGAAAACTTGCATAATGATTAATACAATTCAGAAACAGCTTATTAATGCAGAGATAAATGAATGGACAATTCTTGAAAAGAAAAGCAGATCCAGGGAACTGTTTTTTATCAGAAAAGATCTGGATATGAACCGCAGCAAGGATGTGAGCAGCTTTACAGTAACTGTTTTCAAGGATTATTCGGAGGACTGTAAAAATTATAGAGGTTCTGCCACTGTGGTTCTCGGCAACAATATGACAGAAGAGGAAATCAGTGAAAAACTGAAAACTGCCATCTATTCGGCCTCCTTTGTAAGAAATGCCTACTATCCCATTCCCTCCTATGCAAATCCTCAGGTCAGTGAAAATTCAGGAAGACTCTCAGAGAGGGATCTTATGCCTGTGCTTTCAGAGATAACAGAGAGTCTTTTCAAAAATGACAGTCATTCAGAAGGCGGAATCAATTCTGCAGAGATTTTTGTAAATCAGTATGAATTCCATTTTGTCTCCTCCAAAGGAACAGATGTCAGTTATAAACAGAACCGGGGTGAAATAGAACTGATCTGCGACTGGAATAAGGCTGATAAGAGCGTTGAACTATACAATATGTTCTCCTTTGCCGATTATTCCCCTTCTCTTATAGAAGATGAGTGCAGAACACAGATAGAGCAGTGCAGATTCAGGGCAGAAGCCGGTAACGCAGCCAAGATAGAGTCCGTGAATATAGTACTCAGAGATTATGCTGTCAGAGAGATGATGGATTTTTACAGAATACATTCGAATGTACAGGGTATCTTTGAAGGAACGGCCCGGGGAGAAAAAGGCAAAATCTTTCAGGGAGAGGATGTAAAGGGTGATCTTCTGGACATTATTCTTGATCCCGCACTGCCTCACTCACCCTTCTCATCTCCCATAGATAAGGACGGTGTAGAGCTTAAGAAAATACAGCTTTTTGAAAAGGGAAAACTTCTACGTTATCAGGGCTCACAGCAGTACTCCCATTATATGGAGGAAGAAGCCAGCGGCCTTATCCCCAATATTGTAGTAGAAAGCGGCTCTCATTCTGTGGATGACTGGAAGAAGGAACCCTATGTCGAAATAATGACTTTTTCCGACTTCCAGATGGACCCGATGACGGGAGACTTCGGTGGAGAGATCCGTCTGGCCATCTATTTTGACGGAGAAAAGAGCATTCCCATAAGCGGAGCGTCTATCTCGGCATGCCTGTTTGATGTACAGAAAGAGATGTATCTTTCCAAAGAGAGACTGGACATTGAAAACTATTCAGGCCCCAGATATCTGATGTTTCCCGGCGGTACAATTAGCGGAGAGTAACTATACCTTTCCAAGAAGTATTGAAGTAGTCAGATACATTGTAATGAGCCCGGTGTAAAACAGATAGTCATACACTGCAAAGGAAATATAAAAATCGACTCCCCTCTTACTCATAGATAATCCTGCGGAAGCCAGACTGAATAGAATCAGAATGGGCAGGATGATCACATGTGCACCTATAAAAGCAGGCTGAAAACTATAATTGAAGGTTGAAGAGATAAACATATAAGTCAATAACAGTTTTACAATTGTATGAATGCCTGCAGTGAGTGAATTCTGCAGTAGTTCCGGTGATTCCATCTTATGGAAAATATAGTGATCTGACACAAAAAGGAAGAGCACAGGCAGGGGGAGCAATGCCAACAGATAGAGGCTTCCTGAAAAAAGAGATACCAAATATATCAGCAGGGTTGTCAGCAGAGGATACCAGAAGGGAACAGTTCTGAAGCGGGTTGTTGATTTTATCATCTGAGAATCATCAGAAGCAAAAAACAGAGCTCTTCTGTCATAATTGATATCTGAAAAAACCAGAGCTCTCTTCTCTCCCAGCATAAAACTTCCTGCCAGTTTACTCATAGATTTTGTCTTGGTAATAAGATGGCTTGAAAACTCTCCATCCCCCCCGATGACTCCCATTGCGAGATTGACACCATTTACACTGTCAGTCTGATAAATAAAACGGGAATCATCCTGACTGCCTTCGAGAAGCCTGTAATTACTGTGATATAGAGGGACTGAGACCCTCTCTTCAAATATAACCCCTCCTTCGGGGAGTTTTATTTTCTGAAAAGTCAGCTGGTTTGACCTGTTGCGACCGTCTTCATACTTATAGAGCACAGTAAGGATTCCGTCATCAATGCGCAAATCCTGAAGATCGGAGAAATATTTTGCCGATACATCCAGAGACATACGTTCTTCACAGTCACCGGAAACTGGAGAACAGAAGAGCAGTTCAAGGCGGACCGTATCAAAACTCATATCGTGTACAATAACCGTATAACAGCCGCTGTCATCACAGGCGAGCTTGAAATCAAGAACCCTGCCGCTGAATATCTTGAGAGGATCTGTAATCTCAGGGCTCAGGACAAAAAGTCCTTCATGGTTTCCGAATACCAGAGCCTCTTCATGGGAATTAAAATACAAAACGTTATCAGCCATTTTTCGAACAGCAGTTGTCCCGCCATCCAGAGACAGATCGGCATGATAAAGAGCGTCTGTTTTATATACGATTCCCAGTGTTTTCCGGCTTAATGATGAAATTTCAATCTGAGAGGCCTGGGAGAGATCAATTTTGAAGCTTTTCTCATTAAGAATCTGTCCCTGAATATCAATTTCAAGTATTTTCAGGGCAGTTCCATCTATACACAGAACCAATGCAGAATCCCCTGAGGGAAAGACTCTTGTAAGGATATGACTGTTTACGGTCCTGGAAAAGCCGTATTCAGTTTCAATAATGGGAATCTCTCTGCTCATATATTCTGAAGGAGGACTGACCAGAGAACGGGTCAAACTGAAGCTGTAGAGCAGAAGCAGCAGGAGTATCAGTCCTCCTGCGATGGCTCTGTCTTTTCTAATATCCATCTTTCAATTTTAATCCCTGTTCACTTTTCTGTCAAAAGATTAGCTCTCCAATTATTCATATTCCTCATTTTTTAAGGAGAAGATTATATCATATTATATGTAAATATCGATATAATAATGAATCATTTAAAAATCTGATTAATAACAGCAAACAAGGAAAATAATATGAAAAAGAAATATTTCAGTATGAAATACAGTATGTCCATCTCATTCAGTCTACTGGCCGTATTACTTATTTCAGCCTTTGGAACTCTGACCTATATTCAGGAACAGCAGAGACTTCATGACAGTATTTATGAAACAATGAAACTCAATACTGAACTGATTGCAGAATCCATCGATTCATGGATGCAGCTCAGGCTGGCAGCTCTGGAAGCAAAAAGAGCTTTCATGGAACAGGAAGGCACCATAAATCTTGTACGCCAGGGCGGGTACAGTAATAACATTTATCTGAAGGGTGATGAAGGCCGATACGGTGTAGATGTTTTTTATCTGGGTCTCCCTGACGACAGTTTCCTCTATGGAGAAGAGTGGACAACCCCTGATGACTATAAAGCCACAAAAAGACCCTGGTACAAGGCTGCTGCAGAAAAGAAAGACACAATTATCACAGACTATTATACCGATGCCATTACGGGCGAACAGAATATCACAGTAGCCGCTCCAATTTACAGTATCACCGGAAAACTGATTGGTGTTCTCGGTATGGACCTCTACCTGAGCGACCTGCTGCAAGTCCTTGAGGCTCATCACAAGGAGGGAACCAACAGTGCCCTTATGGATGAACGAGGTATAATTGTTGTGCACAGTGATGCAGAGATGGTAGGAACAAATGCTCTTGAAATGAAAGATGACAATGGCAAAGCTTTTATGGAATCTGTGATGAATAGTTACGATGGGAATCAGGATTTCACCCTTAACAATGCGAAAAGAACCGTTTTTTATGATGATATACCCAGCATATCCTGGAAAACAGTCATCATGGTCAGTGAAAAACTGATTTACGGTCCCCTTAAGGCTCTTAAACTGCAGATTATCCTTTTTATTCTTGTTGCACTCCTTATTAATGCCCCACTTGTTTATTTTGTATCCAGTCTCTTTGCAAAAAGGATCAGCAATGTCTCTGAATCTCTTCAGGAGATATCCGAAGGTGACGGGGATCTTACGAAGAGCATAAAGGTTGTGAGAAATGATGAATTATCACTACTCACAGAAAACTTTAACAATTTCACTACCCTTATAAGAAATATGATATCCGGGATTAAAACAACTGCCGACTCGACTATGGAAACCAAGGATCAGCTTCTGGTTAATACTGAAGAGACCGCAGCAGCCATTAATGAAATCAGTGCCAATATGCACTCAATTGAAACTCAGATACAACGTTTGGATAAGAGTATCGGTAATTCATCGAGCTCTGTTGTAAGTATTGACAGTTCAGTATCAGGATTTGACAGCATAAGAGAGGAACAGGCGGCTATTGTTGAAGAGACTTCTGCCTCTATCGTACAGATGATGAACTCATTGAAGCAGGTTGCCAGTATAAGCCAGGAAAAGAAAGCTGCTGCCGGGCAACTCACAGAGACCTCCAGAAAAGGAAGTACCCAGCTTGAGAATCTGAGCAGCTCATTTAACGAGAATGTAGTAAGCCGTCTGACGGCCATCGAGGATATGACTAAAGTGATCAGGGGAATTTCAAATCAGATAAATCTTCTTTCAATGAATGCAGCCATCGAAGCAGCACATGCCGGAGATTCAGGTAGGGGCTTTGCAGTCGTTGCCGATGAAATTAGAAAACTTGCGGAAAGCTCTTCCAGTTCTGTTAAAATCATTGACAGCTCAGTCAAAGAGATTAGAAATGGTGTTGATGATACAGTTAAAAACACAAAAGAGACCGCAGCCATATTTGTGGAGATGAATACTGTTGTGGATGATTTTGTTGACGCCCTGAATCAAATTGCCAGCAATACTGATGAGCTTATGGCGGGAAGTCAGGAAATTGGCAGTACCAGCCGGAGACTTAATGAAATTACCATCAGCATTAAAGATAGTGCCGATGTTATGAAATCCGAAACGGCCGATCTTTCTAAAGAGATGGAGACCATCCAGAATGTATCCAAAACTGTCCTATCGGGTATTCAGGAAGCTGTAATCGGTTCAAATGAGATTGTTCAGGCCATGGATATGGTTAAGGAACTATCAAATGATCTTGCATCGAACAGTGAAGATCTTAAAAATGAAATTGACCGTTTTAAGACAGAAGAATAAGGGAGAGATCCTCCCCTGTCGGATAAAATCAGAGCTTCCTGAGTAATTTCAGGAGCTCTTTTTTTTCAACCCTCTCAAGACTATCCTTGTGATAACAGTACCTCAGAACCAGGTTGAGACATCTTTTCTTATCCCGACTGGTTTGAATATTGCGAAACCACTGTACCCAGCCGATTGTTTCAGGATAAGAGATTCCATATTTTTTAAATGCCTTTCTGGTTTTTCTTTTCATTACACCATTCAACCCCGAGGCTCTGTACAGCAGGAAAAGAGAAAAGATTGCACACATAACTGACAAGAGAATAATCAGAGCAATTCCGGCAGCCCGGACTTTTCCGGAAGCATTCAGGGGTTCTTCATCACCTTGCCGGAACAGTCCCATACGCTGAAGCTGTTCACGGGTAAAGGCATCTATAATTGAATCCTCCTGAACCAGAGAATCACCAAGTGCCTCAAAAGGGGGAGTCACCTCCCATGGCATCCACCCCCTCCCCTCAACTAGGATCTCCGGCCACTGATGGGCCGAATACCCCGTCACGCCATGAGAACTTCCTGCAGAATAGATATAACCATCTTCCACATTGGGAATCTGAACAAGAAAGCCCTCAGCCATTCGTACAGGAATACCCAGGGTTCTGGCAAGCAGAGCAGCTGTTGTTGAAAAATGGACACAATAACCCACTTTTGTCTCATTGAGAAAATTCAGAACCATATTCTCTGAGCTCTTTGTATCCAATGTGTATTTGAAGTCCTCTCTCAGGTAGTTCTTAATATTACTCAGACTCTGTATATAACTGTCTCCTTCCAGGCTCTCTGCCAATCCGGATAAACTGTCTTTCATGTCAGCAGGCAGCAGGGTGGATCTTTCAATCTGTCTTTTGAGTGTCTCTTCATCAGGAACAGGGGCTTTTCCGGAGCTGTCATAAAGAGTAATCATATCTCCCCTCCTCAGAGGAAGGCCTGAAGGCAGCTCAAAACTGCCCTGTGAATCAAGTCTCATCAATTCATGATCCAGCAGGTAATATCTGGTCCAGCTGTTATGGAGCACTCTGGTATAAATATCTGTTTCAACTGTCAGCCGGATCTTCCTGTATATATTCTCATCCGGAACTTCGGCTTCCCTCTCTCCTGTTCCGGGGATTTCAGAGATCCAGCCTCCCGTCATATAGTTGTAAAACACATCTGAGCGGAGATAGAGTACGGTACCCGCCTCCCCGTCCAGAGTGAAAACAACATTAGAACTTAGAAAGGGTCTTTCTCCTGTCTCGCGTACCTGATCATAACCGTAGCCGTAACCTGGAATCTGAAGCAGTAGAGGAAGCTCCGGGAATACTCTTGAGACAGTAGACTGTACTCCTCTGGAAAATTTGTCCACAACTCTGCTGCCCCTGGGCTCCTCATTGAACAGGGGAAATAGAAAGGCCGCTGTTACTGCAGGAATAAGAGTGATACTTATGGAGAGTAAACGCATTGTTCGGGGATTCTTCTTTTGAATTACCAGAAGCTTGATAATGAGAAGAATCATAAAAGTTGAAAATATAATCAGGCGGGGATGCAGAATCAAAACAACCATAATACAGAGAAGCAGGAGATTCAGAAGGGCCTGTATCTTATTCTTCCAGCGTAGAAGAGATGCACAGCCGATTGAACTCACAAGTCCTCCGGCATAGGCAAAAGCAAAGGAGATCATCCCTGTAGCCTTTCCCGCTTCAAGCAGCAGGAGCCAAGCCTGATAGAGTGATTCAGGCAGCATAAGAATAAACATCAGAAACCCTGTGATCAGAATAGTAAATGCCGCAATTCGGGCTGTTCGAAGGAAAAGAGCTGTTCTCCACCGGGGGAAGAGTTTTATCTCAAGGATTGTCAGGATCAAAGGGAGTTCAATGAGAAGAGGAAACCAGAGAGGAGCTGTGGAATCAAGATAGAGATGGATACTCAGGTAGACCAGCAGGGGAATCAGGAATAGACCTGGCATAGAAGCTCATCCTCAATTGTATCATCCCATGGGATATCTGAAATAACCGCACCCTGCTGCTTTCTGCGTAGTATTACAGATCGATAACGGTCATTTTCCAGGGCAGAGAAAGAGAGACTGACACAGATCAGGTGCCCCAGATCAGAATAACGGCTGTTCTCATCCAGCAAAGTAAAATCAGGCATACCACTTATGATGTAAACAGATTCAAGAGAGGGAATATCATTCAGTTCCTCAAGATCAAAGGCATCAAATTCAAACATAAGAGTTCTCTGATAAAGTTTATCAAAATCCAGCTGTGTCTGAATACTTTTCCCCTCCCAGCCGGGATATCCGTGAAGAATCATATTCTGTCCGGTATTCAAACCGGAATAGATCAGGCAGAGAAATGTTTCCAGCACAGTATCATCACAGAGAGCAGAACGGCCTGAGCTCCGTCTATCCAGAAAGAGGTGAATATCCGATCCGCCCATGGAGGAATATGTTTTAATATAGGGCTTTCCAGTCTGCATAAAACGGGACCAGCTGATATGCTTCAGCCCCTCACCATCCCTGTACTCTCTCAAACCAATAAAATTATGAGCATCACCGCTCTGCCCCTCAAGACCGACTGCCTTTCCTCCAGAGGCCGGGTGCTTTGTCAATAATTCGGGAATATCAATGATCCTCGGATAGACATAGAAATTTCTTGCCCAGATAGGCATATCAAGAGAGAGTAATCCTGAAATACTACGCAGCGTAAGCCGGGAGAGTCCCATTGTATACACCCCTCTCAGAGATGCATGAACTTCTCTGCTGTACACCCAGGACTCACCGGGTTTAAGAGAAAAACGGAGAAGCCTCCCTTCCTGCTTCTCCTCCCGGTGAACCTGCGACAGTTCAAGCATAAGTAAAGGAACCGGTAGAATTGATCCGCTCTGTATGCTGATTGTATAAATAATGGTATCACCCTTACTCATATGATCACGATCAAAGTCCAGGGAATAGCGGAGGGTCAGATGGTTTATAAGAAGCATAGCAATATCTACAGCAAAAAAGGTGAACCAGAAGCGGGAGAGACGGATATAAATCCCACCGAAGTATCTGGATGAGAGGAAAAAGAGAACCGATCCAGCCAGAAAGAAGAATAGTGTCTCTTTATGGAAGCGGAAGGGCAGTTTCATTTTACCGGAACCGGAACCCGTTTCAGTAATTCATCAACTGTCTTTGAGACACTGACCCCCCTGCTTCTCTCTTCCGGGGTCAACAGAAGACGATGTCTCATAACAGAGGCTGCCATGTTCATGAGGTCTTCAGGGATGATAAACGACCTTCCCTGCATCACGGCCTGTGCCTGTGCGGCTCTCAGAAGATGCTGGGTACCACGGATACTCAGACCCGATTGAAAAAGTGCAGCATCCCTTGTGATGCCTGCAAGGGCTGCAGCATAGTCCAGAATATTTGCTTCCCCATGCACCGAGGCAATAAGAGAACGTAAATCAAGTATATCTTCGGGACTAGCGACTCTTGAGACCTGGTGAACGGCCTTCTTGTCCTTGAATTCCGAAAGGATACGAACTTCGGTCTCTCTGTCCGGAAAGCCGGGAGTCATGGAGAGACCAAAACGGTCAAGCTGTGATTCCGGAAGCTTATAGGTACCGGCATACCATGCAGGATTCTGGGTAGCAGCAACAAAGAAAGGAGAAGGGAGTGGACGGACAACACCGTCAACCGTCACAGTATCCTCCTGCATGGCTTCCAGAAGGGCTGACTGTGTCCTGGCGGGAGCCCTGTTGAGTTCATCAGCCAGAATAAACTGATGATGCAATGGACCCTCTCTGTATAGGAATTCCCGGGAGGATGGTTCCCATATCATCATACCGGTAATATCTCCGGGAAGCAGATCAGGGGTAAATTGTATACGTCCCAGCTCCAGACCCGATGCAGCGGCCAGACAGCGAATCAGCGTGGTCTTTCCCACACCGGATACATCCTCTATGAGCAGGTGCAGACCACTTACAAGTGCCAGTACAGCAGTTTCAGAAGCCTGAGGCATTCCCAGATAACCTTTTTCAGTCTCTTTTATAATCGAAGCAATGAGTTCTGATGCTTTAAGGTAGTGTTTGTCAGACTGGTTCATCCGGAATGGCTCCTTTTTTTAAACCCATAGGAAGAGATAATTCAGCCATCAAGTATTCTTATGATATACCCGGTAGCGTTTAATAGGCTGTAGATTCATTTTCTCAAGAGCATTGAGAATATGGAAATTATCCTCAAGCATATAATTTGCTTCAAGTCTTATTCCCCTGGGCTGAAGACCCTGAAACAGAGAAATATAAAGAAGTACATCAAGACCCTGACCGTGATACTCCGGCAGGACTGCCAGTCCCCATAGTCTGTAATCCCTTATTTTTTTCATGTCCCGGAGCAGTACAAAGAGGGTTCGCGGACTAAGGCTTCCTTTTATTTTTTTTAATAAAACATTGATATCAGGAAAACCCAGAGCTACGGCTACGGGTACACCCTCATCTTCCACAAAACAGACAGCCTTCTCATCCAGGATGAATTTCAGTTTCAAAACGATGTCTTTCATCTCATCTTCTTCAACAGGTACATACCCCCAGTTTCCGGCAACTGCTCTGTTTAAGATATTCAGAATATAAATAGATTCCTGCCGAAGGTTTTTCCGATCAATATTTCTGATTGTCAGATTCGGTTTTCTCTTCAGCATTGTTTCAGAAAACCTCCTGAAGCGTTCAGGGATTTCATATCCCTTTCCGCTATGGGCTTCATAGACAAGAAGATCCCTGGCTTTAGTGAATCCAGCGCTTTCAATCATCCTGTTGTAGTACAGGGGGTTGTGGGGAGACATAAATACAGGAGCAGTATTGCCTTCAAGAAGAAAGCCCCAGGACTCTGCTATGGGATTTATAGGCCCCAGAACCTCAGTCATACCTTTTTTGCAGAACCAGGATTCCGCCGTTTTAAAAAGAAGCCCGCTGGCGTCATTGTCATCAATACATTCAAAGGCACCGATCATGCCGCATTTTGAACTGTAATAATCATTATAATGGGGATCAATATAGGCAACTATCCGCCCGACTGCCTCTCCGTCCTTATAGGCAAGAAACATCCTGTGATCGGAACGTTTCAAGACAGCATTATCTTTATAGTCCATCCTCTCCAGGAGGCGCAGGGGTGGAACCCATAGAGGATCATCTCTATAGATAGAGGGTGGGAGACTGATAAACTCTTTCAGCTGTTTTCCGTTTTCTACGGGCAGAATTTGTATGTCTATCATGGATACATAATGGTAAAGCAGAACTGCAGATAACACAAACAGCTTTTTTTCATATAACTGACATTCTATTTATATTCGCCTCTCTTTTTCTATTCCGGAAAAATCAAAAAACAGCTAAAATGTTCATATGAAAATATTAAACTTCAGAGAACTCAGTAACAAAACAAATATCCACGGACAGAAACTCCGCAGTAACACCATATTCCGCAGCAGCAATCCCCTGACTGAATACAAGGGAGATCTTGATGAGATCAAAGAGAAACAGATCAACTATATCTATGATTTCAGAAGCAATATGGAGATTGAAAAAGACGGCCAGCAGAAAGTTGCCAATGCAGAGACAATTCATGTAAATATACTCCCTGCAGCAGGAATGAGTAATGATGATATGGAGATATATCTTCAAAATGCAGATAAGTTTATGAACATGATGTACAGGGATATGCTGAGTGTATCAAAAGAATACAGCTCTTTTTTCCGAAATATCCTTGATCAGGAGACTCCAGCCTTCCTGTTTCACTGTACCGCCGGTAAGGACAGAACAGGTATTGCCGCTGTTATTCTGATGCATATTCTTGAATTTGATTCAGAAGACATAATCGAAGAGTATCTTAAAATCGACCCTGAACTTATTGATTTTCTCAGCATAAAATTCATGCCCGACTCCTCTGTAATTTCAGCGTCTGTTCCTGAACTGGAGCTTTCAGAGATTAAGGATAATATGTTTGGATTTATTACTGTAAAAAGGGAATATCTATCCTCATACTATGAGGGTATAGAAGAACGCTATGGCGATATGGATACATATATCAAAAACTTTCTTAAAATAAGCAGTGATGATATCAAGACACTGCGCCGCCGCTATCTTGAGAAGATCTGACGGCACAGCTCTTTATCTGAAAAGACTCCTTACAAGGATTATCATTTCATTTTTTTGAATTCAATTTCCCAGTGCTGCCCGGTCCCGATATTGTAGGCTTTGGCAAAATTCCCCTGGTTTATGGCGATGGCCATATTGTAGACAGAGTTTACATAGATGATCTGCTCGCTGGGATATACATCGGCAAAGGATCGTCCGTATACGATTCTATTGTTATAGGCAATCTTGTTTCCATTACGGATCATAACCTCGACGGTGTCTCCATGCTTGAATCCTGCACTTACAAAGACATCACGGGGCACATTGGTCCAGAGGCTTCCAAAACGGACATCGAGAATATCGATTGTTCCCTTTACAGAATCCTCACTCTTTACAACCTCACCTACCTCCAGTTCACACACCTGGTCCAAGTCTACAATATCACCCACCTGTTCAAAGCTGATGGTGCCTGATGCCAGTTTTGCACCGGTATTGGCATAAACATCCCTTCCGTGGAAGGTGTAGGAGTACTCAGTATCTTCTCTACGATGCTTTGTTTCATCAATTTCCCTGACTTCCTTTAGGCCCACATACTTTTTCATATGAGTAAGGGTCCCATTATCGGGAGTGACAATAAAGTGACCGCCCACTGTTTCCGCTACCACACTGAGGCGCTTAGAACCTACACCGGGGTCTACTACTGAAACAAAGACAGTTCCCCTGGGCCAGTACTCTGTGGTCTGGTAAAGCCTGTAAGAGGCCTCCCAGATGCTGTATTGAGGGATATCATGGGTAAGATCAAATATTTTAAGACTGTCATCTACAACATTGGCTACTCCGTGCATTGCTGATACAGCACCATCGACCAGACCGAAATCACTTTGAAATACAATTAGTTTGTTCATAAAAAAGACTCCTTGATTTTACTTATTAAATTCTACAGTCCAGTCAGATCCGTATCCGATATTATATTTTTCGATAAAACTGCCCTGGGAAACGGCCAGGGAAATTTTCATCAGCTCATTATTATAAATCATAGGCTGACCCTTCTTTTCAAATCCGAAGGATTTATGAAAAAGAATCTTTTCAGAAAACTTTTCAACACCCTTGCAGCATATTCTCAAATTAAGATGATCACCAAAGTCAAATCCTGCCTTTTTGAACACAGACAGTGGAATATTTGTCCAGAGATTCCCGAAATTAGGATCATTGATTTCAAAAATACCAGAGATCTTGTTTCCCTCAACAGTCGGCTCAAGTATAGGAAATCGGATGATCTCATCTGTCGAATACTCAGGTCCAACCTCTTCAAAACTGATTATGCCGGAAGCGAATTTTGCTGCACAGTAAGAGAAAAGATCCCGTCCATGAAAGATACTGACCTCTTCGGTACCCTTCCCCTTCAGACGGTTCACATCCTCATCAATTTCCCTTATGGCTTTGATTCCGAATTCTTTGTCCACATGAGTGAGAGAACCGTTATCAGGTGTGACAATATAGTATCCGTTTTCCGTGAGAGCAACAGAAGCCTTTCGGGGAGTTCCCACTCCGGGATCTACAACTGAAACAAACACAGTACCTTCGGGCCAGAACTTCATAGACTGATAGAGACGGTATGATGCACTCCAGGTATCAAACTGGGGAATCTCATGGGTACCGGTAATGATTTCAAGAGAGCGGTCTACAGTTTTTACAACCCCGTACATGGAACAGACTGCTCCCTCCTTGTAGGTAAAATCGGTCTGAAACACAAGTATTGGTTTATCCATGTTAACTCCTACGTTAAAATAAAATCCTATATAAAAGGATTATAAAATCTTCCATGATTGATAAAAGCAGAAACATAAATTGTTCCTGCAAAAATAGCTGCTGAAATAAGCAGGGCTATGAAATCAGCAGTAGTAAATCTTTTTTTACTGAACCAACTTCGTTTATTATGTTTTCCGAATCCTCTTAAATCCATGGCATTACTGATAAGTTCAATTCTGTCCAGGGTTGAAAAAACAAGAGGGATAATAATTAACAGTGAATTCTTTACCCTCTTTGAAAAACCAGCTTTTTTGGAGAGATCAAGCCCACGGGCCTGCTGTGAAAGACTGATGTTTCTATATTCCCGCTGAATGTCCGGAAAGTAGCGAAGTGTCAGTGATACAGCATAGGCAGCCTTGTAATGAACACCGACTCCATTTAAAGCAGAAGCAAACTCACTTGGATTAGTTGTCAAAAGAAATGTTATACCCAGGGGGATAACAGATGCATATTTAAACAGTTTGGTAATCTGATAAAAGAGCTGCTCCTGAGTGACAATATAGGGACCAACGATCTTGAACAGCACATGTCGTGTTCCGTAGATTTTGACTCCTTCTTCGGGTGAGAAAAAGAATGTAATGACCGCATTGGTCACAATAAAAACGGCTACATAGATAACCATAAGCCTGATCTGTCTGTATTTAATCTGAGAAATACGCATTACAAATATAGAAAAAATCATAACCAGCATTATGACTCTGAGATCGTAACTGAACATGACTGCAAAAGTCAGAAACAAAAAGGCGATCAGTTTGGTTAGTCCCGAGAGTCTATGAATCGGGGTATCTACAAAGTTGTATGAGAATAATTTATTGTTCAATGGACTCTGACCTTCTTTTCATAATCAATAAAGTTCTGCACAAAAGCAGTACCATCTTCAATACCTACACTCTGACTGAGCTGATAAAGAGACGTCTCCTTTAAATTTGCCTGCTCAATAACATCTAAATCTGTCAGAATATCACTGGGTCGGGCATCCGCAATTTTTTTCCCTCCAGAGATAACAACAGCTCTGCTGGCGTATTCGAGCATCAGGTGCATATCATGTGTAATCAGAATAATAGCTACTCCCAGCTGATTGATCTCATCAACAAATTCCATGATCTGAGTATAATGTTTGAAGTCCTGTCCGGCTGTGGGTTCATCAAGTATAATTACTTCAGGATCAAGAACCAGAATGGAAGCTATAGTGACCCTTTTCCTCTGCCCGAAACTAAGGGCAGCAATGGGCCATTTACGAAATGGTGCCAGACCACAGACCTTAAGTACCTTTTCCACCCTAATTTTAATTTCTTCTTCGTCTATATCCCGAAGACGCAGCCCCAGAGCAATCTCATCATAGATAAGGGGTTTAGATATCATCTGATTGGGGTTCTGCATAACCACACCGATCTTCTCGGCACGTTCTTTAATGGTCAGATCGCTGATATCCTCTCCCAAATAGGAGATTGTACCGGAAGACTCCTTCTCAAATCCTGAGATAAGACGGGAGAGTGTCGATTTACCGGCACCATTTCTTCCCACTATGGCTATAAGCTCACCCTTTCCTAAGCTAAAACTGACATCGTTGATGATATCCCTCTCTCCATCATATGAAAAACTTATGTTTTTCATCTCCAGTAATGTATCTTTCACTTTAGTGGGCTGAGGAGAGATGATTGTATCATTCCAATCACAAACAGCACTTTTTACTGAATTGATCTTAAGTGTATCTATATTACCTGCATGAAGATCCCTTGTGACATCAACACCAGCATATTTAAGAGCTGTGACATAGAGAGGTTCTCTTATCCCGTTTTCAATGAGTACAGGAGATGCCATAAGAGCATCCGCATCAAGATCAGCCAGGATACAACCATCATTCATCAGAAGAACCCTATCAATATTCCGGTAAAGAACATCTTCAAGCCTATGCTCAATAATTATGATGGTTTTATCAGTATTTCTGTGTATATCATCAATGATCTCAATGGCGGCTTTTCCGGTCGCAGGATCAAGATTGGCCAGGGGTTCATCGAATAACAGAATATCCACTTCATCCACAAGAACTCCCGCCAGGGATGTACGCTGCTTCTGTCCTCCTGAAAGTTCATAGGGAGATGAAGAATGAAAGCTCTCCATATCCACCATACGGGCAGCTTTATCTACCCGCTCTTTCATTTCCGACTGCGGAATATTGTCATTTTCAAGGGCAAAGGCGATATCCTCATAAACTGTGAGACCCACGAACTGACCATCCGGGTCCTGCAGAACAGTTCCCAGAATCTTGGACAAATGGAATATATCAAGATCACGTGTCTCCTGACCCTGAATCTTCAGACTACCGGATATTTCGCCCTTATAGGAAAAGGGGATAAGACCGTTCAGGCAATGTCCCAGGGTGCTTTTACCACTGCCGCTGGGACCGACTATAAGGATCTTTTCCCCTTTTTTGATAGTAAGATCTATATTATGAAGAGTTGGTTTTGCCTGGGTAAAATACTGAAAACTGAAATCTTTGAACTCAATGATACTGTCATTACCCACTTAAAACCTCTTCTTAAATAAATCTTTTTAAATTGTTTTCTCTAAAAGGAAAATCTACTCTTTATCGAGACTTCCTTTCTGTGTTCTGGTTGCATTATAGGCAATCAGCAGAAGTGTACCGATTATGGCTACTGTTACAGAGTTCATTCCGGCTGCAACAATTCCCTGTGTAAATACAAGATTTACAGGTTCTTTGTAGATAAGAATATCAAGAACGGGAGCAACAACAACCCAGGCAATAATATTTCCGACAATCTGAATTACATTGAAGATAATAATTGATTTTCCCTTGAATTCACCCTCTTCTACACCAGTTTTTTTGTAGGCCAGTCCATAGAAAAAACCACAGACACCACTGGCAATTACCCAGCTCCACCAGGGAGAACCATACTGAAGAGCATCCGAAAGAGCATGACCGATTAAAGCAATCAGTGCGCCGGCAATGGGTCCGAACAGCACAGCAAAGAAAGCACCGAGACCGTACGCTGTCTGCAGGCTGGTTTCAGGAATGGGAGAAGGTACTTTAACATACATAAAAAGCAGCATGAAAAGAGCTGCACCCAGGCCGGTAGCCACAATGGTTCTTGTGGTCACTTTAAAATAATCTTTCATAATTTTTCTCCTTGGACTTTGATGAATACATAGTGATATTTTTCACTTTAAGGAAAAAATATCATAGTAAGCATATATCCTGCATTTAAAGCTGTCAAACTATGTGACATTTTTAAATTTACTTATGAGTGAATACAGAATGGTCTGTACAAAAAAAAAGAGATTTAGAGATGTATGAAATCAGGGAATTAAAAAATGATTTGAATATGGAGAGTGATCCCTTCAGAAGAGAGGGCATGATTAAAATAAAGGGGATTCCAAAACCGCAAAAGCAATTTTAGGAATCCCCAGTTATCAGTCTTTTTTGACAGAAAATGAGTGAGTGATGCGGTCAATAATGATGGCTAGAAAAACAATAGAAATTCCAGCTTCAAAACCACGTCCTACCTCAATCCGGTTGATCGACAGCAGAACTTCCATTCCAAGTCCTTTAGCACCAATCATGGAACCGATGACCACCATGGCCAGGGCCATCATGGTTGTCTGATTAATCCCCACCATAATTGAGGGTTTCGCCAGAGGCAGTTGTACATCTATAAGGACCTGTCTGGGGGTAGCACCGAAAGCCTTGGAGGCTTCAACGGCTTCTACATCAACAGTCCTGATACCCACATTGGTAAGCCGGATCACCGGAGGGACAGCATATATAATGGTGGCAAACATGGCTGGCACCTTACCCATACCGAAAAACATTAGGGCAGGAATTAGATAAACAAAACTGGGCATGGTCTGCATGCCGTCCAGCAGGGGCTGCAGGATGGATAGGGCACGGTCACTCCGAGCCATTTTAATACCCGTAGGGATACCGATAAGCAAAGAGAAAAAGACAGAAGCAATAACAAGACTGAGGGTCCGCATGGCGAGCTCCCAATATCCGAAAGTTCCTATCATAAACATGAGAACCATAAATACGATTCCGGTTTTCCATTTCCCGACAAGTTTCCATCCAGCCAGTCCGACAAGAAGAATTATAATAAACCAGGGAGTAAAGAGAAAAATCTTTTCAATTCCGACAACAACCTGGAGAATAACAAAACCTACGGCATCAAAAAACCCATCAAGATTTTCCAAAAGCCAGTCCATAATTGCATCGATCCATTTAGCAAGAGGTATACCGACAATATCAGGAAACTTAATCATTGCCTTCTCCTTCTTCCAGGGGCGTTATAGATTCAAAGATCTGGTCTGTAGTCACTTTCCCTTTGAATCGGCCATTTTCATCAACCACCGGTATGGGATAGGGATTTTCATTGACGATGGAAAACAAGTCTTCCAGTATCGTGTCTTCAGTGACAGTCGGGACTTTTCGAATGATAGACTCTGGAATCCCTCCACTGTGATCTTTATTCTCTAACAGCTTATTGAGCTTGACGTCTGTGACCACTCCCAGAAACTTTCTGGATTTGCTGACAACAAAGGCTGAGCGTCTGTTATTGGAGAGTAAAAGGGTTTGGGCCGTCCGGGGACCTTCCCAGTCATAAAGGATAATCTTGGGCTCTTCCATGATACTGCCGGCTGTCAGTACTTTGGCCGGAGATGCATCTCTGACAAATTCCTGAACATAATCATCAGCAGGTTGAGTTACGATCTCTTCGGGAGTCCCTTCCTGAACAACCTCACCATTTCTCATGATGGCGATCTTATCACCAAGCTTGAGAGCTTCATGCAGGTCATGGGTTACGAATACGATTGTTTTTTTCAGGGTCTCCTGGAGCTCAACAAGTTCATCCTGCATCTGTCTGCGGATAAGGGGGTCAAGTCCGCTGAAGGGTTCATCCATAAGGAGAATCTCAGGGTCATTGGAGAGAGCCCTGGCCAGACCGACACGCTGCTGCATGCCTCCACTTAAAGATCCGGGATAATAATCTTCCCAACCCTTAAGACCGACAGTTTCCAGGGTTCGCATGGCTTTGGCGTAGCGTTCTCCCTTTGGCATGCCTTTGACTTTCAGTCCATAGGCGGCATTATCCAGAACAGTCAGATGCGGAAGTAATCCGTAATGCTGAAATACCATACCGAAGGTTTTCCTTCTAAATTGAAGGAGCTGTTCCTGATTCATCTTTGTGATGTTTTTGTCATTGATTGTAATTGATCCACTACTGGAATTTATCAATCGAATAAGGCTTCTGATCAGAGTGGATTTGCCGCTTCCAGACAATCCCATCAGGATGTAAAATTGACCCTTTTCAATCTCCAGATTGATATTTCGCATACCGACAATACAACCGGTTTTCTTCTGTATCTCATCTTTTGATTTATTTCTCAGGTCTTTCTTAAGAACTCTTTTTGGATCACGACCATAGATCTTCCATAAGTCTTTTATTATAATTTGAGGGGATTTACTCCCCCCGGAATGAACCATTTCCTGTTCATTCCCAAGAGTCGTATCAGTCATTATATATCCTTTTTAGAGTGCTGCTTTTACTTTTTCGGCAACTTCGGAAGAGACCCATTTAGTCCAGACTTCTTCTTTGTTTTTCAGGAACCATTGTGCAGTCTGCATTGTATCCCAGCCTTCATCTTCCATTTTGGCCAGAAATTCGTTGTTATCATCTACAGTAGTACTGTATTTTTTCAGGATTTCAACGACATCCGGAGCTTTTTCAAGCATAGATTTACTCACAAGAATATTCACATCTGCTGCAGGATATTCACTTCCTGCGAGGCGAATCATATCCAATTTTCCAAGTACGGCTGTGGGAGCCCAATAATAACCACACCAGGCTTCTTTCTTTTTATAGGCACCTACCATGGTACCGGCCAAAGCTGTTCCTGATCCGGCAATTCCCAGATTAAAGGTTTCTTCTAAATTATATTCTTTGAAAAAATCTTCAGATACTGTGAGCTGTCCCCATCCTGCAACACCGCCGTATATAAGTCCTTTAGAAGGATCTTCAGGATCTTTGAACAGATGAGCATACTTGGGAAGATCTGCAACCGTTTTCAGGTCAGGGGCTGGAGCATCAGGACCTTCAACAAGGTAACG
This sequence comes from Oceanispirochaeta sp. M1, assembly GCF_003346715.1. NCBI lineage: Bacteria > Pseudomonadati > Spirochaetota > Spirochaetia > Spirochaetales > Spirochaetaceae > Oceanispirochaeta > Oceanispirochaeta sp. M1. The sequence continues at coordinate 18,700 of NZ_QQPQ01000003.1, read as the reverse complement.
TGGTATCCACCATCCCTGAGGAGCATCGGGAAGATTTTTTCCCAAGTCAATCATATCTCCTGATTCAATTCCCTCTTTATATATTTCAGGAACATTTGAGTGCCAGGACTCCATGTCCACATCAACGTCACCCTGTATGATTCCATTTATAATGGGCATTGTATCACCGGGGATATAATCTGCTTTGTAACCTGTCAGACCATTTTCAATGATGAATCCCATAATTCGATTGTGAACCTGAACACTGTCCCAGGAGACATCTCCGAATATTATAGTTGTACTATTATCCTGCTGACCTTCAGCAGTCAGCGAAAAAGAAACCATTATCAATAATACCTGTAGTATTAAAATACTTTTTTTCATAAAAACCTCAATTTTTGATGTATTTACTTAGTACACTAAACGAAAACAACACCTTAGTCAAACGATCAAAGTTTAAAAATCATGAAATAAAGGGCTAGAATGCCCTCATGAGCCCCTATAATTTATTTAAATATGCTTTAAAGTGATATTAATTACTAATTTTCTGAATATATAATTATTAGTGCCGTTAAAATATGTATACTTTACAATTCATCAATTTGAGTGATATTGTAAAAATAATTTAAAATAATTTAATATAAGAGGTGAATATATGGTGTTGCAGAATAATTCAGACATTGTTGTCTCTACATTGAGACAGATTATTCGGGCCATAGACCTTCAGTCTAAAAAACTGTCCAAACGATATGGTCTCACTGGTCCTCAATTGATTGTTCTAAAGGAGATACACAAAGGTTCTGATAGACCTATTTCGGCCATTGCCAAAGAGGTCAGCCTGTCTCAGGCTACGGTAACCAGCATCCTGGACCGTCTCGAACAACAGGGTTTTGCCACACGTCAGAGAAGTTCTCTGGATAAACGTAAGGTAAATATTCTTCTCACTGAGAAATCTGAAAAGATATTGGACACGAATCCCTCTCTGCTTCAGGAAGAATTTACAGACGAATTTGAAAAACTGGAGGAGTGGGAAAAAAATATGATTATCTCCTCTCTTCAGCGAATGGCATCCATGCTCAATGCCGAAAAAATAATTTCTCCTCCTCTTCTTGTGAGTGGCCCTATTGCTGCCACGTCTCAGGAGGTTTACAGATTCATGGATGAAGACTCCTCATCGAACAGTGAAGTATCCTAATGAGCATGAAAATATTAGCTGTGGTCGGAAGTAAAAGAAAAAACGGTAATACTGCCGCGTTAATTGAAAAAACCCTCAGTGCTTTTCAGAATTCAGAGGATTTTTCGGTAGAGACCCTTTTTCTGGGGGAAATGAATTTTGTCGGATGCAACGGCTGTGAGGGTTGTTCAAAAAGCAACCAATGCGTAATCAAAGATGATATGCAGAGAGCCTATATTTTACTGAGAGAAGCAGATGCTGTGATTATCGGATCGCCTACATATTTTTACAATGTGAGCAGTGACATGAAAAAATTCATTGACCGCTGTTATTGCTTCACAAACTACATGCCCGGCAACCGTTCGGTTTGGACAAGTGAATTTGATTCAGGCCCCAGGAAATTTGCAGGATATATCAGTATTTGCGAACAAAACAATGTTGATGATATGGGATTCACCCCGCAAGTTCTTCAAAAAACCTTTGAATCACTGGGATTCAGAACTGTATTTAATCAGAAGGTACTGCATTGCTTTAAGGCAGGAGAAGTAAACAGTAAATCAGAACCATTGGATTCTGCAGAAGCAAATGGTGTCTCCCTGAGAGAAACGATGCTTCTGCAGGGGAAATAAATCTAAAACAATGTACTTCATCATGCAATCTATTCAAATTAAATAATCTACTTATAAAAAAAATAGGCATACTATCCTTCTAGAGGAATGCATGCCTATTATGTTCATTGCTAGAAGTGATTCCCTATACAGGAAACCCCTTCTCGGTAAGAATTTATTATTATAATAATTATATTAAATTTTGCTTACTTTTATAGCACAAGGTCCTTTCTGACCTTCTCCGATTTCGAAAGTGACTTTGTCATTTTCATAAAGAGGTCCATCCACAATTTCTGAACTGTGAACGAAAACATCATTACCACCCTCTTCTGGTGTAATAAAACCGAAACCTTTTGACTCATTAAAAAACTTTACTGTACCTGTACTCATACTTCTTTATTCCTTTAATCACTAATTTATGATCTTCACTGAGAGATTACGGAGAACACCAAACAAAGTCAAGTTAAGAACACCTTTAGTTTGATAGATAGCCGATTAATCGTTGTTTTCTCCTGATTTTCTTACAAATAATTCAAATTTTGAGAAGAAATTGAATTACAAGCGCCAATTTTTTGAGATGTTCGGAGTGGTAGTGCAGCCTTGGAAAGCCCGGATGTCATCCACTTGGTGAAGGAAAAGATCAAAAAAAGAATAAATATTTACACCATTTTTCAATCATAATCATTTTCCCGATTCACTTATCATGCCTACTTCCTCTTATTTTCCAGATACTTTTTAAAGTAAAACCCGTAAAAATAGAGAGGACTTATCTTCATAATATTTATCCATAATTCGGATACAAAGAACTTGAACAGAAAATAACGGAACTGGAAGGTCAGCATTTTAGCTAATCTGAAGTTCATTAACTTCTGTAGAGATTCATACCTGGATTCTTATAATAAATCATTCATTAGAATTACTGTTCATCTATCATTAAATTTTTTAATGAATATCAAAAAAATGATCATTAATAGTACGAGATGAAAGAACAATACCCCCGTAATGGCAGTGGATATTGATTTAGAACTAGTCTATATAAATAATGCAGGGGGTGAACAGGTCACCGTCCGTAATATAGCCAGAGTCAACGGTCAATCTATTCCTATAAAGTATACAGCGATGCTCTTCGTGATGAAAACGGAGAAATCATCGGCGGTCTGGAATTTATTATAGATAATACTGATAAAGTCCGGCAGGAAGAAAAGATGTGGGACCAAAGCCGAAGCACTGGCTGATGCTTTCCGTCTTCTGGATATTATAGTAATGCAGAAAAATGAAAACAACATTGTCTGATTCTGATACGGGATTGTCGGGTATATATGAAATGGACGGCTGCCTGATTGTTCCCATACAGGAAGAGATAGATAACAGGAAAGCCGATGAGCTTAGCAGCAGGGTTCTCGGATTCCTGGAACAACATGCTATGAAACTTGTGCTCATTGACTTTTCGGCTGTATCAGTTTGATGGGTGCAGAGACTGTATTATGCAGGTTTTCGGAAAAGTTGAGATGACCGTAAGAGGCGGAGATGTACTAAAAGAAGAAAAACAGGAGGGCTTCGAAAAAATAAAAGCTGCCAGGATTCTATTGGCCGAAGATAACGAAATCAATCAGCAGGTAGCCCTTGAGACCCTCGAACAGGAGGGCTTCAGGGTAGATGTCGTAAATAATGGTAATGAGGCTCTGGCTTCACACAGGGAAGGCTATGACTGCATCCTTATGGATTTACAAATGCCTGAAGTGGAAAATGAAAACGACATTCCCTGTATCCCGGGTATTGATATCCAGGATGGACTAAACAGGGTTAGAGGGAATTGTAAACTCTTCAGGAATCTGCCGCTGTTCTTGACGTACTGCTAAAAGAAAGTACGATTCCCACTGATCATCCCGCCCTTGAAGATTTTTCAGCCAGATTGATGACAATTGTGAAAAATATTGAGGAAAGCGGACTGGAAGAGTCAGAAAGGAACGCCCCTTCGTACAGAATAATCTCTCCCGAAAAACTGTTAAGTCATCTGGAGCCTATGAAAGAACAGCTAAAAAAACGACGACCCCAAAAATGCCTTACGATATTAGAAGAACTGGAAGATTTTTCGATTCCAGAGAACATGAGGCAACATATGAATGAGCTCAAACAGAGTATTAAAAAATATCAATTAAAAGCAGCCCTGAATCAGTTGGAAAATTTATCCTCTATCTATGGAAACTCCGGGAGTTGACGATTGTCTCTTCAGTATGTCTCTCGATGGAGTTGTGAATCCAGAACTGGAAGTGAGTTGTTATCTCCATGATGAAAAGGGAGAGAACAACTAAGATAAATCCAATATTGATAATCTTCTCCCTGCGGCTGGACTGTGAACCTCCCGGATTCTCAGGGATCTGTTTAACACGCTCCTTCTCTTTCTTGAACTCTTCCAGCTCACGGATAAGCTCCTTTTCCATAGTGGGATTGACAGAAGAATAAGATCTGGATAGTTTAAACATCCGATGTTTGGAGGTATAAAAATGGATGTCACGAAACCGATTAGACTGTCACTGCCGAAACAGATCGCTGATGAGATTGAAAAAGAGATTAGGACAGGGACACTACTGCTGGGGAGTAAGATTCCTGCGGAACCGGAACTGGTCAAATCCTTTGGAGTGAGTAGGAATACAATTCGTGAGGCTATACAGTCTCTGATCCACGCCGGCGTACTGGAAGCCCGTCAGGGAGACGGTACCTATGTCCTCGCTTCAGGCCCCTTTGAAGCCAATATCCTGAAACGACTGAGTTTATCGGCTATGAATGAGGTGTATGAAATCAGGTTGTGCCTCGAAAAGGATATCGTAAGACTGGCAGCAGAGAGGCGAACTGATTCTGATCTCGCGGAGATGAAAAAGGCTCTCCATAAAAGAGAGGCCATCAGCTTATCCGCCAAAGAGAATACCGATGCGGACATCGAATTTCATATGACAATCGCCCGAGCCTCCCACAACAGCCTTTTCTATGACCTGTACAAGCATATTTCCGCCTATATAGGCAGAACCATCAGGCAGAAGGTGGAGCTTGAGAAACTGGAGGGTGATGTGGTTGATTTTCTTCACAGAAAACTCTTTGCTGCCATTCAGGAACAGGATTGTATAAAAGCGGAATTAACGATTATTGAACTGCTAAATTTGTAGGAACAGAGGCAAAGAGTATATGAACAAGAAAATGAACTTATCCATCCTTATAGGAATCATCTTTATCTCCTTCAACCTGAGAGCCCCGATCACAGCCGTCGGACCCATTATCGATCTGATCAAAAAACAGTTTGATCTCTCCAATGGTTCGGCTGGGATTATTACGACCCTCCCCCTCATTGCCTTTGCCCTGTTTTCGCCCCTCGTATCAAGGATAAGTTCCCGTCTCGGATATGGCTTAACCATGTTGACCGGGCTTTTTCTGATATTGGCAGGAGAACTTATCAGATCCTACACTGATTCTATCGGACTGTTTATGGGGACTGCACTTATAGGTATGGGGATCGCCATAGGGAATGTATTGATCCCCAGTATCATTAAGTTGAAATTCTCAAAGAATGTAGGGATTGTGACCAGCGTATACACAACCAGCATGTGCATATTTGCCGCCCTGGGAGCAGGTGTAAGCGTTCCTCTGGCCATAGGTTCCGGTTTTGGCTGGAGGCATACCCTGGCAATATGGACAATCCTCACCCTGTTAACTGTCTTTATATGGCTACCTCAAGTTAAAAAGCCCGCGGGTTTCCAGGCCGATCAAACTCATCAAAAAAGGACTGAGAGAAGTTCCATATGGAAATCCTCCCTTGCCTGGTGGGTCACCCTGTTTATGGGGACCCAATCGCTGCTGTTCTACTGTCTTGTGGCCTGGTTACCGTCCATTGTGGCATCCAGAGGAATGACTGTCGAATTCTCAGGTATGATGGCTCTTCTTTTTCAGCTTATCGGTCTCCCCGCTACCCTGATCATGCCTATTATCGCAGATAGATTCAAAGATCAAAGAGCGATAACAACAAGCTCGTCCCTCATATATCTCATGGGAATGATCCTGCTATTAATCTCAGAATCGGCCCTGTCGATTATTACTGCAGTAGTGTTTATCGGGATCGGCATGGGGGGAAGCATCAGTCTTGCCATCACCTTCATCTCCCTACGTACTCCCAGTGCCGGAAAGACTGCTGAGCTCTCCGGTATGGCCCAGTCCGCCGGTTACCTGCTGGCTGCCATAGGCCCGTTCTTTCTGGGATTTATTTTTGACAGGTCCGGTTCCTGGACTATTTCGATCCAGATACTGATTCTCTTTCTAGTCCTGTTGATCGTCTTCGGCTGGAAAGCCGGCAGAGATGAACTGGTGAAAGGAGAAGGATTATTATCTGATCATGATTGTAAAGGTAGATAGCATGGATTTCACAGGTATTCCAAAAAGGTAAAAACCTCCCATTATTGATAATCAACTCCGGGAGATCTATCTTACATCATAGAGATTTGCTTTAAACCAATCTGCTGTTTTATCTATCGCCATATTGGAGAGAGTATTATCTCCTGATAAAACGTGATAAATGTGGTCGGCACCTTTTACTTCATATACTTCAGCCTGTGAATGAGTCTCACTTAAGATTGCTGTATTTGCATGGAGATAATCATCAGTTCCATCTACAATCAAGAACGCTTTCTTATATTTTTTTGATGTTTCCAGAGGGTCATATTCATCCAGGGATTCAACAAATTCTTTGCTGTGGGTTATTGTTCTCCATCCAAGATCAAGTTCAACTTTTCCCTCTGCCATAGCTGTGGCTTTAGCATCCGCTTCTAGAAGAGTAGAATATCCGAGACTACTGGACCAGGTTGTCACAGCAGCGATTTCCTTAGCATTGTTTCCTGAAATATACTGTACAACTCCACCACCCATACTAAATCCCAAAAGACCTATTCTACGGTTATCTGCATAGGGAAGAGACTGAACATAATCCAGGGCTTCCTGACTGTCGTCCATCATCGTATGAACAGTAAGAAAGGCCTCATCATATTCAGGTCCATCCCAACCACGGTATCCAATACGTAGAGAACTTATTCCCATTGTCTGTAATTTTGCCGCTTCATCTTTAAACATGTTACCGACTTCATCTTTAGTACTGGCGTATCCATGATACATAATGACAAAGGGTGCAGCCTGATTGTCCGCAATAAGAATTGTTCCTTTTGCTCCACTGGGAAGTGTTATCGTTGATTCCCCTACTGGTAATTCTATCTCAACTTTTTCAATTCCAGTACTCAAACAAGAACTGAGAACTATTGCAAGAAACAATGGTAAAAACTTTTTCATATTAACTCCAATTTGACTTAATTATATACTATTTCTATTACTCCTCTATTGCCAGGGATTATTAATAAAAGAGGAAATATTAAAAAGAATGACGCCTATTGAATATGAGAGTAAACTAATTAAGCTGAAAATAATCCTGCGACTGGACGAACTGTGGGTTGAGGATAATATGTCAATTGATATTTGAATTATCATTTATTGAATTCAGTAATCCAACTAGTTAGATAGGGTTCTATCGAAATGTCTATAAAAATATTTTTTGCTTCCAGCTTTATTATATTAATGGTTTTTTTTGCCATTCTAGCTTTTTCTTTATACACAGGTGTTATACGTATCTCTATCTCCGATGCAGAGGAATATCATAAGGATTCATTGAACAAAATGGCCAGTGTACTGGAGATCCAACTGGATAATTTGAATAGATTTGCAGGATCACTGTGTTATGACATGAACTATAATTCAACCAATCAGGGTCCGGAAGATTTGTGGGAATACAGAGAGATTCTCAAGAACCTGCAGGTTTATTCCGCTCTGAATGAACTGGATGCCCGTTTTACTCTATTTCTAGGAAGTAAGAACAAGGGCCTTTCTTCTCATGAAAATGTAATTTCAATGAGTCCGGATCTTATGGATCCACTTTACAAGCGCAATCGTCATTGGATGATTGACTATTCTGCTATGGGAGACCGGCTTTCTTATTTTATTGTTCACGATGGAGAATATCCCGAGCGACAGGTTTCCGTGTTAATCAGTATAGGGAGGGATGCCCTTCATAAGCAGCTTGAAGCTCTCAATATTAGAAACAAAGGTATTGCGTTTATACTTGATAAAGAGGGGCGGACGATATTCAGCCGCGATACCTCTTATAAATATTTGATTTCCCAGGAAGAAATAAAGATCAATCAGGAAGGACTTCTTTTACTGAAAAATAAGAAGTTAAGAATTATGTACACTCCATTGACTGAGGGATTGTCACTGGGCTTAGTTTTTCCAGATGATTCAATTATGATGCCTGTCAAAAAAAATAATAGATTGCTCGTTATTCTTTTTACTCTGGCAATGATTCTGTTTACTTCAATATTCCTCCTACTCTATCGCTGGATTACAAACCCCCTTCAAAATTTGTATACAGGGATGTCTTCTGTCGAATCGGGAAATTTTGAAGTCGTGATTCAGGGGCATCATATCAATGAGCTGGATTATATCTTAAACAAGTTTAATTCCATGGCTGCCCGTATAAACCTTCTTATGAATGAAGTCAGACTTGAGAGTCTCCGTTCCCAGGAAGCTGAATTGCGTTTTTTACAGGCGCAGATCAATCCTCATTTTTTATACAATAACCTGTATTTTATCTACCAGGTAAGCATAGCAGGGGAAAATGAGAAAGCCGCTGAAATGGCCATATCCTTGAGTAAATATTTTAAAAGTGTGACCAAGCCCAAAGACTCACTTGTTCCATTGAAATTGGAATTGGAAAACCTTCACAATTATATCAAACTCTTTTCTCTGCGGCATCCCGATCGTTTCAGATATGAAGAGAACATCGATGAACAGCTAATGCATCTTCCGGTACCCAGATTGCTGCTTCAGCCAATAGTCGAGAATTCAATAGTATACGGACTTGATAATTCATCTGATTCCATGATTGTCTCGATTACAGCAAAGAAAGTTGAAAAGAATATAGTGATCACAATAGCCGATTCGGGAGCAGGAATGGATCCTGTAAAAATGGATGAACTGAATATGAAACTAAGTAATAATCCAGAGCTCCTTGAAGGCTGCGGCCTGAAGAATCCATTACAGAGATTATTGTTTCGCTACGGTAGCAGTTCATCTATCAGGCTCGAAGTCAATGATATGCGGGGTATTACAGTCTCTGTTACGTTTCCTGAAAAACTGGAAAATCAAAAGGATATTTTACTATGAAGACTATAATGCTGATTGATGATGAACCTACAGTTATACAGGGCCTTTCTGAGGAAATTGACTGGCCATCATTAGGGATTACTGAAGTTATTGAAGCGTATAATGGAGAAGAAGCTTATCTAATTCTGCAAAAGCAGAGAATTGATATCATAGTCTCTGATATTAGAATGCCCCTGCTTGATGGACTGTCTCTGGCAAAAATTGTTAAGGAGAAGCTGCCTCTCTGCCGTCTGATAATTCTTTCGGGGTATGATTTATTCAGTTATGCTCAAGAGGCAATGAAATACAATGTATTCCGGTTTTTATCGAAGCCCTGTCCTTATAGTGAAATAAGGGAATCAGTTCAAGAGGCAATCATCGATCAGGATCGGCAGATTCAGCGAATAGAGCTCATTCAGAATGCTGAGCAGAAACTGGAGTTGCTATTGCCGATGATCCAGAGAAATCTTTTGAAAAATTATATTATCAATGATGAGGAAATAAATCAGAATCAATGGGAGATTCTCAAAACAATTATTTCATATTTGAACGAAGATATTTTTATGTTCCAAGTCTACATAAGTTGCAAATATAGCAATCTGCCTGACCTTCAGTGGATAATGTCTAATGTACTGAAAACATATGAAGAAGAATATCATATGTTATATCTGAATCTACCAGTCGATAACACATCAATGCTTGTTGCTTTATTTCCCAATAAGCTGCTGGCTGATGATGTATTGAAAAGCCTTGAAAAAATATGTGATTTACTATTTCCCGGAAATGAAAATGACAATTCAGAAATTTCTATTTTTACACCAATTCATGCTTTCAAAGAATCCGGAGATTTCTATATCAGGATTATGGAAAAAGCAGCATTACCCCGATCTGAAACTTCTGAGAAGATTATTCTGTCTGGCGCGTGGGAGCGGAAAAGTGTTCTACCTCATAAAATGGTAATAAAGGCAAAAAAATATATTGAAACACATTTAAATGAAAATTATTCGATCCAGGATATTGCCGATCATCTTCAAATACATCCCGATTATTTATCTCATTTATTCCGTGATTCTGATAATGTAAACCTGCAAAGTTATATAATCCAGCGGAGGATTGAATTCGCTGCACAGATGCTTAAAGATCCATCAGCCCGCATATATGATATAGCATACAAGGTCGGATACAGTAGTCCGTATCATTTTAGTAGAATGTTTAAAAAGATTAAGGGTATCAGTCCGAAAAACTATCAGATACACAATTCTTAAAGGGATTTGTCATTTTCTGGGATGAGAGCATGTTATATCGATTATGAGCATTTTCTTATGGGAATCTCCAGATTACTCTTATAACAGATATTTCTTAGGAGGAACTGTATATGAAAAAAGTAACATTTTTGTTTAGTTTTCTGATGATCATCTCTTTCGCATTAAGTGCTGGTGGGTCTCAGGAATCAGAACAGAACAAGATCGATGAAAGAGTCGGTGAAGGGTACCTGTATAAATATGAACCTGCAATAACACTGACTGGTAATAGAATAGCCCGTTCGGAAGTTGACTTTATCAACAATCCCTATACGAAGTGGGCTAGTGAAACTTTGGGAATTAATTATGAGTTGAAATGGCTGGCTCCGGATGCAGATACAGAAAGGCAAAAACTTACACTGGCAATGGCAAGTAATGATTTGCCTGATATTGTAAGTATTGAAGCTGGAGATCTTTTTTCAAGAATGGTTAATTCTGGAATACTTCTTCCATTAGATGATTTAATAGAAGAATACGGTTCTCCTTTGACAAAAGCAATGATTAAAATGTATCAGGATGCTTTGGATGATAATTTCTTTTCCCTGTTTACAGTAGACGGAAAAATTTATGCTTTTCCCGAAGCATCAGATATTTTTGCTGCAAACTGGAAAACTTTATGGATGAGACAGGATATTCTTGATGAGATGAATCTGGATGCTCCTGAGACTATAGCTGAATTTGAAACCGTATTGGAGAAATATAAGAATACATATCCTGACGGCGTGGGTTTTATAAGCAATGCGGGAGATTCCAATGGAATGATTCCTATTATGGAAGCTTATGGAGCATTCCAGTATAAATGGATAAAAGATTCAGCGGGAAATCTCGCTTACGGAAGTATCCAGCCTGAAATGAAAAATGCTCTTGAAACTTTAAGCCGATGGTATCAACTCGGATATTTTGACAAAGAGTATTTTATTAAAGACGATACTAAAAACAGGGAACCCCTGCTTGCGGGTAATGGTCTTTCTGTATACGGCAACTGGTGGTATGTCTTATGGCCTTTCCCGGACATGTGGACCAATGTTCCCACTGCAGAGATGACTCCCCTACTTCCTTTGATAGGACCTGATGGGCAGCAGAGTATCATGCATGATATAAGCAATGGATATTTCAACTCCGGTAGAGCTATAAGCAGCTCCTGTAAAAACCCTGAGGCTCTGATATATCTGCTTAATGAGGAACTGGATTCCCATTTCAGATATAATAAAGAACTTAGAGAGCAGATGGCAGCGCTGGGATATGATTTCAAGTATGGCTATGAAGAATGGACTTCTCCTGTTAACCCCGATGCCGATCCCAAAGATCAAAAATGGAACTACAAAATTGAAGGACCCGATAAATTCTGGAATACCTTTGTCGAAAACCCTGTACATCTCTCATTTGGTTTTAAATACAATGAAGGACCATTTGATCTATTTTCAAGATATGTCGTGACAGGTGAAGCCTATAGAAATGATAACCTGGAATCTTTGAGCAAGCCTGATTACATCGACTATGAAAAGTATTTTTCAACGCCTTCCAATAAAATGAATGCCCATGTAAAGAATGTTGAAAACTACGATTTTATCAAAAACTCCGATATCATTATCTTCAATGAGTTTACGACTGTGCCTACAGACACGATGATTGATAAGAGAGCGTATCTTGACAAGATTGAAGAAGAGTATTTCACAAAAATCATTACTGGTGCTCTGCCGCTGAGCTCTTTTGATACATTTATCGAAGAGTGGAATAAGGCCGGAGGCAGTCAGATAACTACTGAAGTCAATGAATGGAATAATAGTAAATAATTCATTTTACAGTTGAGTAGTTTATCACAGGGAGATCTCCCGATCTCCCTGTTGTGTTCTTTAGGAGTTTATTTTCCATGAAAAAACAGAATTCTCTTTCAGCTGGCGAACTTTTTAAGAAAGGAGTTTTCCATAGGAACAGCCCTCTTTATCTTATGATATTGCCGGCTGTTATCATGCTCATTTTATTTAACTATATTCCTATGTACGGGATAATAATATCCTTTCAGGATTATATGCCTGTACATGGATTCACAGGATCTCCATGGGTCGGATTAAAATGGTACCGCTATCTTCTTGATATGCCTGATTTTATTCAGATAAGTATTAGTACCATAGTAATTGCTGTCGGGAAAATTATAAGCACAACAATGTTTTCTATTTTTTTTGCTCTTATGCTCAATGAAATCCATAAGAAGAAATATAAGAAAATAATTCAAACTGCAGTATATCTACCCTATTTTTTCTCATGGGTCATTATCGGGGGGATATTTGTAGATATTCTATCTCTCGATGGACTTATCAATCAGTTTCTTCTATGGATTGGATTAAAGGAACCGATCTTTTTTTTAGCTGATAATAGCCTATTCCGAGAAACTATGATCACACTTGAAGTCTGGAAAAGTTTTGGTTGGGGAGCCATTATCTATCTGGCGGCCATTTCAAACATAAATCCGAACCTGTATGAGTCCTCCTCTATTGACGGGGCCAACAGAATTCAACAGATATTTTACATTACCATACCCAGCATCGCTTCTACAATTGTTCTGCTTGCCACACTCAGCCTGGGCAATGTGCTCAATGCCGGTTTCGAGCAGATCTTTGTTCTGTATAACGAAGTTGTCTATGAAAGCGGCGATATAATTGACACTTTTGTTTACCGAATGGGTCTTGTGAACGCACAGTTCAGCCTTTCTACAGCTGTGGGCCTGGCCAAATCAGTTGTTTCATTTTTATTGATTTCCATTTCATATCGGCTGGCTTATAAATTTGCCAATTACCGTATTTTTTAATACCATTTAAGGAGCCTGATTATGATGATAAAAAGCAAAGCTGTTTCATCAATAATTTTCGATATATTAAACTATCTTTTTCTAGCGCTTCTGGCGCTGAGCTGCATATTGCCAATAATTCATATTCTGGCAGTGTCATTCAGTAATAAGTCGGCATCTGCTGCAAATATGGTGAGATTTCTACCCGTGGGATTTCACGTTCGAGCGTATTCGAAGGTTTTAAATACTCCATTGTTTTTGAAGAGTTTCGGAATAGCCGGGCTGAGGGTTTTTGCCGGACTGTTTGTTAATTTATTCTTTATCTGCCTGACCGCCTATCCTCTTGCCAAGGAAAACAGGGAGATGAAAGGACGAAACTTTTTTGCCTGGCTGGTTTTCATTCCAATGCTTTTTTCCGGGGGCTTGATTCCCACTTATCTGCAGGTGCGGAATCTTGGTCTTATTGATTCTTTCTGGTCATTGATTCTTCCTACAGCAGTTCCCATGTTCAGCATAATTATTCTAATGAACTTTTTCCGCGGTATTCCCAAAAGCCTTACGGAAGCCGCTCAGATTGAAGGTGCAGGCCATCTTACTGTTTTATGGAAGATTTACCTTCCGATTTCTAAAGCATCAATTGCAACTTTGGCTCTGTTTTCCATAATCGGACATTGGAATGAGTGGTTTTCGGGATTAATCTATATAAATGACAGTACCAAATGGCCACTTCAGACTTATCTGCGGCAGATCTTATTACCCTCAGCACTTTCTGGAAATTTGACCTTTGATGATGTGGAGAACCTGAAATATCTTTCAGATAAAAACTTTAAAGCAGCCCAGGTCTTTATTTCTATGGTGCCCATTTTACTTATATACCCCTATCTACAAAGGTATTTTATATCCGGAATGACTCTTGGATCAGTAAAGGAATAATTAATATGTCTATTTTGAATGAATCTATCGATATAAGTAACAATTTCCTGAGTGATAATGCTACATACTTTCTGGCTGATGAATTAGTAAGCTGGAACCCCCTGAACAACAGCGGAATCTTGAAATGGAAAAGAAATGTCAGAAAGATCCGATTTGCCTTCAATCAGGCCGGTTCTGTGTTTGAACCTTCTCAGTCCTGGAGTTTCCCTCCTGACTATGAAGAAGAACCTCATTTACTGCTTAGTGTTGATTTTACCTCTGCCAGGACATTGAGGCTCCGTATAAGATTGGTAGAAGGGCTTGAGACAAATAATGAGGACCTTGGTATGTTGGTCCCTCCTTATGATAATGATTTCAGGGGAAATATATTTAGAGATGTTAAGACTGAGGAAAATGAAGATTCAATTGTATTCAGTACAGAGAAGATAACTCTGAAAATTGACCGGAATCCTTTCAGAATATATTTATTTGACGAGAAAGGGAAATTGCTGACTTCCAGCATTCATACTCATACTCAAAATAGTCTGAGGAACTCTGATACCCCGTTATTCAGCATTGTAGAGAATACAGAAGATTGGAGCAGAACGGGATGTGCCGCATTTTCCATTAATCCTGATGAAGCCTTTTTCGGTACCGGAGAATCCTTTACCAGGCTCAACAAGAGGGGTCAAAAATGTGTGCTATGGTGCGAAGATGCCAATGGCTGTCAACGGAATGCCTATTACAAACCGGTCCCATTTTTTCAGAGCAGTAATGGCTGGGGAGCGTTTATGCATACCACATCGCCGGTTGTTTTTGATTTCGGTGCATCCAATGATGGAACTCTGGGTTTATATAACTCAGATAACGAGCTGGATCTTTTCCTTTTTGCCGGAACACCAAAAGATATTCTTGAGGAGTATACGACACTGACAGGGCGCTCTCCTCTGCCTCCGCTGTGGTCTTTCGGATTATGGATGAGTAGAATTACCTATTCCTCGGAAAAGGAAGTCCGTGAGGTCGCTGAGAAACTCAGGGAAGAGAAAATCCCCTGTGATGTGATACATATTGATACCGGCTGGTTTGAGAAAGAGTGGAATTGTGATTATCATTTTTCAGAAAATCGATTTGATGATCCGGAAAAAATGATTGCCGATCTGAATCAGTCCGGCTTCAGAGTCAGTCTCTGGCAGCTTCCTTATTTCACTCCCAATAATCCTCTATTTAAGGATGCAATAAATTCGGGATTTGTTATTTTTAATAGAAAAAAAGGCTTGCCTTCAGGAGATGCCATCATTGATTTTACTAATCCTGAAGCTGTTCAATGGTATCAAAAACTACTTCAGAAACTACTGAAACAAGGAGTTTCCGCTATTAAAGCCGACTTTGGAGAAGCGGCACCACTCAATGGTTGTTATAAATCAGGTTTGAGCGGAATGCAGGAGCACAACCGGTATCCCCTTCTGTATAATAAGGCTGTTTTTGAAATTACAGAAAATACCAGAGCTGAAGGAATCATCTGGGGACGCAGTGCATGGGCAGGCAGCCAGAGATATCCAGTTCACTGGGGCGGAGATGCTGAAAACAGTGATTCCGCCATGGCCGCATCATTGAGAGCAGGTCTATCTCTGGGATTAAGCGGATTTTCATTCTGGAGTCATGATATTGGAGGGTTTGTCAAAAAAAGCCCTGAAGAGCTCTATAGACGGTGGCTTCCCTTCGGGATTTTTTCAAGCCATAGCCGTTGTCATGGGGCTCCACCAAAAGAACCCTGGGCTTATTCGTCTGATTTTAATGATTTTTTCCGTGAAACTGTTTCCCTGCGATATCGTCTTTTACCATACATATTGGCTCAATCAGCCCTATCATCTCTAAAAGGGTATCCATTTATCCGTACTTTATTTTTTGAATTCCCGGAAGATAGAACTGGCTGGTTCATTGAAAATCAGTTTCTTTGCGGCTCCTCTTTTATGGCAGCGCCTCTCTTTCAAGCGGATGAATATGAGAGAGAAGTCTATCTTCCCCAAGGTGTCTGGATAGATTTTCAAAGCGGTAAATCATATCAGGGTGGACAATGGATTAAAGCAAAAGGTGGAAAACTGAATATGCCTTTATTTGTAAAATCCGGATCTCTTATTCCAATGGTTCCAAGTGCATTATGTACAGATGAAATCAATTGGGATGAACTCTATTTTGAGCAATGGGGTAATGAAACAGTTTTTGAAGGTTTTGCATGGAGCCCGGATAAAGGTCTTTACCCGATCAGACAGGATAATATAGCTATTAATTGATATAAGGGATAATTTGCAAATGGAAAATAAAACAGGGCAGATGAATATTAAAGACAAAGTAAAGTACACTTCGGGAAAAAACAGGTGGCAGACAAATGAATATCCCGAATTGGGTATTGAGTCTGTATTTATGGCCGATGGACCTCATGGCCTGCGAATAGAAAAGGAAATGGATACTCCAACCGATACAGTTGCACACAAGTCAATCTGCTATCCTGCAGCATGTTCTCTGGCTTCGAGTTGGGACCGGAGTCTTCTTGAATTACTTGGCAAAACTCTTGCGGCTGAATGCCGCGAGGCCTCTATTGATATACTACTCGGTCCGGGAGTCAATATTAAACGATCACCTCTCTGTGGTCGGAATTTTGAATATTTTTCTGAAGATCCTGTCCTTGCCGGTTATCTGGGAGCAGCTTATATCAATGGGCTTCAAAGGGAGGGGATCGGAGCCTGTGTAAAACATTTTGCCTGTAATAATCAGGAGACAGAGAGATTCACAATCAGTGCCGAAGTCGATGAACAAACACTTCATGAAATTTACCTCCTCCCTTTTAAAATCATAGTTGAGAATGCTAAGCCTTGGAGTATCATGTGTTCCTACAATCGTCTTAACGGAGTCCAGGTCGCTGAAAATACATATCTTCTTGATGATATTTTAAGAAAAACCTGGGGCTTTGATGGAGTTGTCATTTCCGACTGGGCAGCTGTTAATGATAAAGTCTTATCTCTGACTGCCGGTGTAGATCTTCAGATGCCCGGTCCATGTTACGCTTTTGATACAGAAGTTATCAATCAGGTGGAAGATGGGTTTCTCAGTGAGAAAATAGTAGATAAGTCTGTATCCAGGCTGTTCTCACTGACTGAAAAATGTCATGTAAATCAATCAGCCAAAAAGGAATTCGACAGGGAGGAACATCACAATATTGCCCGGCAGATAGCTGCTGATTGTGTTGTTCTTTTAAAAAATGACCGTTTGCTGCCGATTACTGAAAAGTATAAAAAAATTACAGTTGCCGGATATATGGCTCAGCACCCCCGTCACCAGGGAGGAGGTAGTTCTCACGTTAACAGTTTTGCCGTAGAGACTCCTTTAGAAGAAATTACACGAAGCTGTTCCTGGGCTAAAGTTGACTATGCTTCAGGTTATGATGTTGATGGAAACACAAGCCGGGAAAAGCTGGATATGGCTGCATCACTGGCTTCAGAAAGTGATCTGGCTGTAATATTTATTGGTCTACCTGAATCCTACGAAACAGAAGGCCGTGACCGGAAACATATGAAACTCCCCAAAGGGCATGAAGCTTTGGTACGAGCTATTTCATCGGTTCAAGAAAATTGTGCTGTAGTCGTGCTTTCGGGAAGCGCTGTAGAACTGGAGAGGATCAGCAAAGATAGCCGGGCTTTATTATACGGTGGACTTCTGGGTGAAACTGTTGGTGGAGCAATCGCAGATATTCTCACAGGGAAAGTTAATCCTTCGGGTAAATTATCTGAAAGTTTTCCATTGAAATTGGAAGACACTCCCTCATTTATAAATTTTCCGGGAACAAATGATAAAGTATATTACGGTGAGAGATTCTATGTGGGGTACAGATGGTATGACAAATTTGATAAAGATGTTCTTTTTCCCTTTGGTCATGGACTAAGTTACTCTTCTTTTGCTTATGAGAATATCTCTTTATCTTCCAACACTCTTCATGAAGAAAGTAAAATAGAGGTTTCTTTCTATGTGAAAAACTCAAGTGATACCTACGGGAGTGAAATCATTCAACTGTATATAAACAGTCGGAAATCATTTCCGGAACGGCCGGTAAAAGAATTAAAAAAGTTTTGTAAGATTAATTTAGAACCTGGTGAGAGTAAAAATGTAAAATTCACCCTAGATAGTGAAACATTCAGCTTTTACTCTGTTAAAAAGAAAGAATGGATAATTGACTCGGGAGAATACGAAATTCTTATAGGATCTTCCAGCCGGGACATACGACTCGGATCACATGTACATATAGATATTGATAAAAATACGTTTTTAAAAATAAACCGAAATACCCAAATAGGAGAAATTATTTCAATTAGCAATGAGATCAAAAAACTATTTACAGAAAAGATTTTTAAACTTATGGATACTGAAAGAATAGAGGAAGCTTCATTTCAAGAGTTATTGCAGTTTTATTCTTATAGATCTGTTGTCAAACTTTTATACTGGACAGCACAACAAGTAAAGATGAAGGATCTTGATTCAGTATTGGAAGAGTTAAACCAAGTTATTGAACAAAATAAGAACTGAAAAGAGGGCACCTGTAATCTCGCAAATTATTTTAAACCAATCAAATCGCACTGAGTTAGATACTTGTTCAGATATCTTTTAACCAAAAAATATCCCGCCGTCACCAGCGGAAAATGTAGTGAACTAAAGAATTACTTCT